>JAWPML010000001.1:4200000-4481363 GCA_033344915.1 Acidimicrobiales bacterium | reverse complement strand
CTCGGGCGCCGAGGACGGAGACACCGAGTTGCGGAAGTCGACCATCGTGACCGCCACGCCGTTCGCGGCGATGATCCTCGCCCACGCCCGATAGTTCCCGTCGTAGGCGGACATCGAGGCCATGCCGCCGCCGTGGATGTAGTAGATCCCGGGCACGACCTCGTCGTTGTCCGGACGAACGAAGCGCAACTTGATGGTGTTGCCGTCCGGCGACGAGGTGAACTCGTGCTCGGTGACCCGCAGACCGGCGGAGGGCGCGATCTCCTCGGTGTCGTTGGCGTCCATCATCTGGGAGATCAACGCACCCATCTCGCTGGCGGCGGCGTTCTCGACGATCTCCTCCCAGCTGGCCGCGTCCGTCGGCGTCATCTCCGGAAACGCCGCGAGCATCGCCCGCAGGCGGGGGTCGAGACGGCGGTCGTTGGCGACATCGGGCATGGGGCGCTCCTTCGGGTGGGTGGACCATGCTCGCACCGGGTGGGGTCAGTAGTCGATTTCCTGCGGCTCGATGCCGTCCGGCGCGCCGACCGTGGGATCGCGCGTCAGGTGGATCCAGCGTCTCGGATCCGTTCGATCGATCCGGAGATCGGCCCGCGGTGCGACGATGCGGCGGTGGCGCCAGTCGATCCAGTCGAGCGTCTTCTCCGCGAACGTGTCGTAGAACTCGCCCATCTCGAAGCGGTCGAGCACCGAGGGCTCGTGTTCGAAGGAGAACTCGAAGTGGACCAGTCGCGCCGCGTAGTCCGGGGTGATGGCGAGGCCCCAGAGGTTCGCGTCGAACCGACCCTGGAGCCCGCTCCGAGAGGCCGCGGCCATGTCGATGAAGAAGGCGTATTCGTCGGACGTCGGGTAGTGGGGGCCGCGCCAGGGTGGCTCAGACAAGGATTCCTCCGGTGGGGTTGGTGGGGACGACGCTCGGGCGCGCCGTTCCCTTGATCAGGAACACATCGGTGGTCAGCACCCGGTCGCCGCTGACATGGGTCCCGAGGACGTCCTCGACCCGCACGACGATGTGGCCGGCGCGGCGCCGGCCGAGGATCTCGGCGCTGCCGTCGTGAACCGCGTCGAGCACACGTTGGGCGTCGACGGAGTCGAGGAAGTAGCCGCCGTGTTCGACGGTGGGATGCAGGTGACGAAGCTGCTTCTGGCGACTGATCTGTGCGGTGAGCGCCTCGAGCTGTTCCTCGAGGGTGTCGTAGCTCGCCATCGGCAAGCGGTCGATGATCCCGCCCGCCGCGATGTCCACCGCCGTGGCCGCGGCGTTCACCGGGGTGACCCAGTCCTTGACGGTCTGCTCCCAGTCGTCGGCGATGAGGGGGTCCAGCGAGCCGCTGAGGATCAGGTCCGTCCCTCCGGCGGTCGCCTCGGCCACGCCGTGGACGCGAGCGAGGGCCTGGGCGCCCGAGCCCGCCCGGACCAGCCCGGCATGCAGGCCGTGGACGCCGAGGGCGACCACGAATCCGCCGGCAGTGTTGCGGACCATGTCGTCGAGGAGGTCGTCGTCGGTTCCGACGTTGATCGCCGCCGTGGTGGCGGCGGCCGCGGTCGCCCCGACGGCGCCGACGACCAGCACGGAGGCCCCGCCGGACGTGGCGATCACGACGAGCCCACCCGCCACCAGCGCGGCACCCATGGCGATGGTGTTCTTGTGCTCCTGCCACCACGACTCGTCGAACCAACCGCCGGCGATCATCGTCTCGGCTGCCGTCACCACCACGGGCGGAAGCTCGGGGTTGTCCGCGAGGAACGCCCGGACGTCGGCTTCGGACCGGTAGCCGTCGACGATCGCCTTCGGGTCGTCGCCGATGTCGATGTCGTCCGCGTACGGACCGAGGATCGCGTGGAGCTGCGACTTCAGCATGAAGGCCTCGAGATCCACGTCGGCGATCAGGCCGTCGCCGGGCCGCACGCTCCCGAAGCCGACGGGCGCCGCATCCTCGGCGTCGCCGAACAGGTCGTCGTTGGCGTTGGCGGTGTCGAGCCGGGCGAGCAGGTCGGGACTGGCCAGGAGGAGTTCGGCCGCGCGCACCTGGACGTCGGTGAAGTGGCACGGCTCCTCGACGACGAAGCGGAGGTCGGCGGCCGAGACCCGGCCGTCGGCCTCCGTGAAGCTCGCCGTGTCGAACACCGCGAAGTGCTCGTACAGGCCGGTGAGCGCGTCGTATTCATCGAGGGTGAGACCGAACCCCTGCGCCTGGAGGGCATGTCCCGTCGCATCGAGCAGACCGATCCCGCGGGCGAACGCACGGTCGCCGAGCACCTCGGGGTCGAGGCCGTACTCCTGGGCGAGCGCGACCGCGGCGACGGCGTCGGTCGGGCGATGGCCCCGGCGGACGAGCTCGGCCACGGCCGCGTCGTGGCGGTCGATCAGCGCCTCGGCGGCGCTCAGGTCCAGTCCGAGCTCGTGCATCACGTCATCCACGCGTGCCTCGCGGATCAGGGCGTCGAGCACGGTACGCGATGCGGCTTCCATCGACCCCGACCCGGCGAGCGCCCCGACGACCCGGATGGCGACACGCTCGTCGCCGTCGACGAGACGCAGGACGAGCTCGTAGCGCTCGCGCTGGAGCGCAGCCCGGGCCGGATCGTTCGGCGGCCCGTCGAAGTCACGGAGTCGGGCGGTCAACGCGTCGACGGCCCCCGTGGCGGCCGTCTGCCGGTCGAGGATCACGAGCCGGAGCCCGAGGTCGTCGGCCAGTGAGTCCATGCGCGTCGTCGCCGAGGCGATGGACGTGAGGGCGTCGCGCCGATCGTGGCGCAGCAGTGCGCTGGCGTCGTCGAGCAGGACCGCGAGTGCGCTCTGGTCGCGGCGCAGACCGTCCGCCGCGTCGCTCAGGACGTGGACGAGCTGGCGGGCGCCGCCGAGGTCGAGCCGGATGACATCCGGCCCTCCGGTGTGCGTAGATGACATTGAATGTATTTCATGCTGTTTCAATGTCTCTTGTCAAGACGTCTCCGAACGGAGCGCTCACCGGGCGGTGCGGATCCGCTCCAGTTCGACCCGCAGGGCCGGCGTCGCGTCCAACTCGCTGAGCGGCCGGGCCCGACCACGGTGAACCGCCCGGAGTTCCTCGCCGTGGCCGATGCGGTCGGCGAGACCTTCGGCCAGCCCGATGGTGAAGGGCGTCTTGGGCGCCGCCGCCTGCTGGAGCAGCAGCCACGCATGGTCGCGCTCGCCTCGATTGATCGCGAGCGCGGCGAACCCGACGAGGGCGTCGTTGGGCATCCGGCTGAGCCGGCCCCGCAAGGCGTCGTAGCCGTAGCCCACGACGAGGTCCGCCGCCTCCGCCACCCGCCCGAGATCGATCAGGGCGACGGCGCGCACGACGGGCGACGAGTCCCACACGCTGAGGCCCCAGTCGAAGCTGCCCAGCGTGTCGAGCGCCTGCGCCGCATCGCCGTGCAGGATCTCCGCGGAGGCGAGCGACAGGCCGGACATCATGAAGTGGTTCGTCCGGCCCTCGACCGACGAGAGCAGGCCATGGGCGCGCTCGAACCGGGCGCGGGCGTCGCCGATGCGGTTCTCGTAGAGCGCCAGGCATCCGGACGCCCACTGGGCCGGCACCAGGTACTCACCGCTGAGGTCGTGTTCCTCGCAGATCCGCTCCCCCTGCTCCACCAGCAGTCGCGCCCGTTCCGGATGCTCCCGGCACGCGAGGAAGGCCATCAGGCCGATGGCCTGCGCCTGCACCTGGGGATCGGTGTCGGGTGCGGCGATGAGTCCGTCGAGTTGGCGATGGGTGACGACGAAGTCGTCGAGCTGCATGGCGAGAACCGAGTGGATGTAGACGAGCCAGTCGCGACACGGGCCGGGGCCGACCCCGGTGAGGATCTGCTCGATCCACCGGCGACCCTCCACGGCCGGCACCTGGGAGTCCCAGAGCGCCTGGCAGCCGAAGGCGATCTGGGCGGCCACCTCGGCGCCGGCCTCGCCCGTCCGCGGATCGCTCCCCCGGACGAGCGCCCACTCCAGCGCGCTCGCGATGTTCGGCCAGTCGTGGCGGAGATCGACCGCCCGACGGAGATCGGCCCCCTCGGAGAAGTCCGGCGTGACGACGCGACCGCGTATCCACTCGAGGTGGGCTTCACGGGCGGCGACGACGTCCTCGGACCGGGCGAGCAGATCGCCGGCGTAGATACGGATCGTCTCGAGCAGGCGGTAGCGGGTGTTGGGGTTGTCCGGCGTCTCGTCGATCGACAGCAGCGACTTGGCGACGAGCGATTGGAGGAGGTCCATCGCCTCGTAGTCGTCGAACCCGCTGACGGCGACCGCGGCGGGAAGGTCGAAGGAACCGACGAACACGCCACAGCGCCGGAAGAAGGCCTGCTCGTCCTCGTCGAGCAGGTCATAGGACCAGTCGAGGGTCGCCTGGAGGGTGCGGCGCTTCTGTCGACCCCGGCCGCCGGACAGCAGGCGGAACCGGTCCGCCATCCGGTCGAGGATCTCCTGGGGCGTGAGGACGGCCGCCCGGGCCGCCGCGAGCTCGATCGACAGCGGCATGCCGTCGAGGTGGGCGCAGATCTCGCGCACCACCGCCCGGGTGTCGTCGTCGAGCGCCGCCGCGGTGAAGGTCGGGTTCGCCGACTCGGCGCGTTCGATGAAGAGCTGCACCGCCGAGCCGTGGAGCGCGTCGTCCAGCGACCCCACGGCGACCACCTGCTCACCCGGCACCTCGAGCCGCTGACGGGTGGTGGCGAGCATCGCCGTCGCGTTGCTGCGACCGAGCAGGCGCTCGGCGAAGTCCGCACAGTCGTCGAGGATGTGCTCACAGTTGTCGAGCACCAGCAGCGCGTCACGCCCCGCGAGATGGTCGATCACCTGGCCGAGCGCGTCCTCCGTCGACCCACCGAACTCGAGGCGCACCGCGCTCGCGATCGCGGCCGGGAGCTCCGACCCGTCCGACACGGACGAGAGGTCGACGAAGTAGCAGCCGTCCGCTCGGCTCGGCAGCTCCTGGTGGGCGATCTCGACGGCGAGCCGGGTCTTGCCGCAACCCCCCGTGCCGGTCAGCGTCACGATCGGCGAGTGTTCGAGCAGCGTTCGCACGCGACCCACTTCGTCCTCACGGCCGATGAGCGGTGACCCGGGCAGGGGCAGGGTGCTGAGCGACGGGTCGATGACCCGCAGCGGCGGGAAGGACGCCAGGCCGACCTGCGCGATCTCGACGGGGTCCGGCACGTCGCGGAGTCGGTGCTGGCCGAGCGCGAGGACCTCGACGTCGACCACCGATGCGACCGCCTGCGACAGCAGGATCTGTCCGCCCGACGCGGCGGCTTCGAGACGCGCCGCGGTGTTGGGGACGGGGCCGAAGTAGTCCCCGTCGCGTTGGGTCGCACGCCCGCGATGCAGACCCATGCGGACCCGCAGGGGTGGCCCCGATCCCCAGTCCGTCTCCTGGAGCGCACGCTGCACGGCCATCGCGGCGCCGACGGCCGCCTTCGGATCCTCGAACGCACCACGGAAGTGGTCACCGGCCCAGCCGAAGACATGGCCGCCCCGGCTGGTGATCGCTTCGCGCACGATGGCGTCGTGCTGCTCGAGGCTGGCGGCCGTGGCCTCGGCGTCGGCCGCCCAGAGGCGCGTCGAACCCTCGACATCCGTGAAGAGGAACGTGACGATGCCCGCCGGGATGTCCGCCATGTTCCCGTTCAGCCCCGCGCGGCCGGGCCGACGGGGTTGATCACCCGCTCGGTCGAGGCGGGCGCGGACTCCAGCAAGGCGGCCGGGCGTATCGGCCGGGGTACGACATTGCCCCCACAGTTCGGGCACACGCCCCGGTGCTCGGAGTCGGGCCCGTCGATGCAGTCGGCGCACCAGGTGCACTCGAACGTGCAGATGCGGGCCGCCGGCGAGTCCGGAGGCAGGTCGCGGTCGCACCATTCGCAGTTGGGTCGCAGAGCAAGCACGCTCCCAGTGTCGCCGACCCGGTCGCCGGTGGGAAACCGTGCCGATTCCGCCCCGGCGTTTACAACGCAGGGTGAAACCGGGCACCATGGAGTCGACCACCGTCCGTGGTTGCATCCCACGTTGGGTGGCGGACGGAGCGGCCGATCGCGGCCACCACGAGAGAGGAGAGGGGGTGTCGACAACGTGCCAACCGACGCCCAACTCGTCATCGCCGCGCTCGACGACGCGTCCGGCGAGCCCGCCGCGTCCTTCGCCGCGCTCTACGACCGGTACGCGGACGCCATCCACACGTTCTGCTACGGCCGCCTGCGCGACGACGCCGACGCCGCCGACGCGCTGGAGGAGACGTTCGTGCGCGCCCACCGCCGCCTGCCGCGTCTGGCCGACCCGTCACTGGTCCGGCCGTGGCTCTTCGCGATCGCCCGCACGACCGTGGTCGACCTCGCCCGGGCGCGCGGTGGTCACGACCGTCGCCGCGACTGGGGCCCGATCGCAGGCCGGGCCAACGCATCGCCTGCCGCGCTGCTGTGGGACGCGGCGGCCGGGCTCCAGCCCGGCGACCAGGAGCTGATCGAACTCCACCTCCGGGCCGGCCTGGACGGCGCGGACCTGGCCATGGCCCTGGACGTCGACCCCGCCCACGTCTCCGTGATGATCAAGCGGATGAAGACCCGTCTGTCCACCGCCGTCGGGTCACTCCTCGTCGCCCGGGACGGCCGCGAACACTGCCGGGATCTGGACACGTTGCTGGCGGACTGGGACGGGCGCTTCTCCGTCGCCGTGCGCTCGACGATCGCGCGCCACGTCGAGGCGTGCGACACCTGCTACGAGACGCGCCGCACCATCGTCTCGTGGGAGTCGATGGCCGCCGCGATGCCCGCACCGCCGGCACCGCCGGCCGTGCGGCCCGCCGTCATGACGGTCATCGCCGGGGGTGACTCGAACCGACGCGGTGACCGCGAGTTCACGACCCGCACGCCGAGCGAACCGTCCCCCGCTGCGCCCGCAGCCGTGGACGCGCTCCCCCCTGATCGCGACGACGCGAACGCCGCGTCCCGGGCGACCACGCGACCGCGCTCGGGGCACCTCGTGGGCACGGCCTTGTCGTTCGTCCTCGTGGCCGTCGTGCTGACCGGAACCGCCCTCGCCTGGCCGGTGTTCAGCCGCAGCAGCCCCGACGTCGTGGTGACCGAGGTCGCCGGCGTCCGCGTGGTCGACTCGACATCCACCTCCCCGCCGGCGACCACCACGACGACCACGCCCTCGACCACGACGACGACCACGACGATCCCGGCCGCGCCGGTGCCGTTCGTGAGCGACCCCGGCCCGATCGTCTTCCCCCTCGGCGCGACGACGGTCGAGCACACGATCACGAACGCCGGCGATCAGCCGCTCTCGTGGGCGGCGATCACGGCGCCTCCGTTCGCCTTCCAGATCCTCGGGGCACCCAGCCCGACGGTGTCGGGGACGCTCGTCGGCGGCACGTCGATCACCCTCCGGATCGGCTTCGACACCGCCGCGCCGCCCGGTGACCACGCCGGATCGGTCGTCATCGTCACGACCGCCGGCGACGTGGCGATCCCGCTGCTCGTCGCCGCGCCCCGCCCCTGACCGCCGAGGTCCGCCCTAGCCCCCCACGCGGGGTCGCGGGTCACCCGCCTGGGCGAGCTCGATCAGCTCCCGACTGATCGGCAACGGCTCACAGCCGTTGGTCTGCTCACAGATGAAGTCGAACTGCGGCTCGGCGAGGGCGTGACAGTCCGCACACGATCCGCCGAACTGGTTGACCGCCTCGACGCCGCCCCGCACGTTGATGGTCGTGCCCTCGGGCGACACGACGAGCTCGAAGAACTCCCAGTCGTTGGTCTCGGGGCTGAAGCCGGCCTCGCGCTTCACCATCGCCTCGCCGGGGAAGAGTTGCACGACCGACCCCGGCGGGTAGATCCCACCCTCGAGGTTCTCCGCCACCGCGACGGTCGCGTTCAGCTCGCCGAGGAGGTTGTCGACGAAGAAGCCGCGCACGGCGGTCATGTCGTTGATGTTGACGAACGAGGATTCATCGATCACGACGGGCGTCGGCACCGTGGTCGAGGCCGCGACCGTGGTGGTGGTCGTGGTGGTGGACACCGTGGTGGACGGAGAGGGAGCGGGATCCGTCGTGGTCGTGTCCGCGGCCGAGCCGCCGTCGTCGCCGCAGCCGAGCAGCAACACGCCGGCGACGGCGACCGTCGCGGCGACCGGGGCGAACGACAGGCGGCGACGGGAGGACATGTGGCGTCACGCTAGCCGCACCGGTCGCGGCTACAGTCGAACGCATGTTCGACTCCCTCAATGTCGAGCAGCAGGCCGCCGTGGATCACACCGGGTCGCCGCTGCTCATCGTCGCCGGCGCCGGCACGGGCAAGACCAAGACCCTCGCCGCCCGGGTGTGCCGCATCATCGAGGACGGAGCCGACCCGAGTCGGGTGCTGCTGCTCACGTTCACCCGGCGCGCCGCGACCGAGATGCTCGCCCGCGTGGCCGCGGTGTCGACCGACCGGGCGGCATCGCGAGTGTGGGGCGGCACCTTCCACTCGACGGCCAACCGGCTCCTGCGGAACTTCGGCCAGAGCGCCGGCCTCTCCCCCGGCTTCACCGTTCTCGACCAAACCGACGCCACCGACCTGATGGGGATCGTCCGCACCGACGAAGGGTTCGGCGAACGGGGTAAGCGCTTCCCCCGCAAGGAGACCGTCGCCGGGATCTACTCCCGCATGGTCAGCAGCCAGGCCAAGCTCGCCGACGTGCTCGAGATCGACTACCCGTGGTGCGCCGATCACGGCGAGGAACTGAAGACGATCTTCACCGCCTACACGGCCCGCAAGCGCACCCATCAGGTGCTCGACTACGACGATCTGCTGCTCTTCTGGCGGGGGCTCACGGCCAGCACCATCGGCGATGCGATGCGTGACCTGTTCGACCACGTCCTGATCGACGAGTACCAGGACACGAATCCGATCCAGGCCGACATCGTGCGGGGGATGTGCCGCCCCGACACCGACCTGTGCGCGGTGGGCGACGACGCCCAGGCGATCTACGGCTTTCGCGCCGCGACGGTCGCCAACATGTGGGAGTTCGCCGACCACTTCCCCGGCGCCACCCGGGTCACCCTCGAGCAGAACTATCGCTCGACGATGCCGATCCTCGCGGTGGCCAACGCCGTGCTGGGCCAGAGCGACGAACACTTCGCCAAGGAGCTGTGGTCGGCCCGCCCCCAGGGCGTCACTCCCGTCCTGCGGACCCACCACGACGAGAGCGCGCAGAGTGCGTCGGTCGCCACCGCCGTGCTCGACGCCCGCGAGCGGGGCATGGACCTGCGCGAGCAGGCGGTGCTGTTCCGCGCCGGCCACCACGCCGACGGCCTCGAGCTGGAGCTGACCCGCCGCGACATCCCCTACGTGAAATACGGGGGCCTGAAGTATCTCGAGTCCGCCCATGTGAAGGACCTGCTCGCGCTCCTCCGGATCCTCGACAACCCGGCGGACCAGCTGGCCTGGCATCGCGTGCTCGCGACGATGGAGGGCGTCGGCCCGGCGACCGTGCGCCGCCTGTCCGACGAGCTCGGCATCGAACGCGAGGACGACGACGCGCTCGCCCGCTTCATCGACGGCGCCGGGCGCACCCCGTCGGCCGCCGAGGAGCAGGCGCTCGAGCTCCGCACCGCGTTCGCCGAGTGCGCGGCCACGGAGCCGGCCATCACCCCGGCCCAGCAGGTCGACCGACTCAAGCAGTACTGCGCGCTCGTGTTCCCCAATCGCTACGACGACCCGGCGGCCCGCGTCGCCGACATCGATCAGCTGGCCTCCACGGCCGCGGCCTACACCACGCGGAGCCGCTTCCTCACCGAGCTCACCCTGGATCCGCCGAGCAAGACCAGCGACCAGGCCGGCCCGCCCCATCTCGACGACGACTGGCTCACCCTGTCCACCATCCACTCGGCCAAGGGGCTGGAGTGGCGCAGCGTCCATCTCATCCACGCGGCCGACGGCAACATGCCCTCCGAGATGGCGCTCGGCGACGAACACGGTCTCGCCGAGGAACTGCGGCTCATGTACGTGGCCCTCACCCGGGCGAAGGACGAGCTCACGGTCAACTTCCCGCTCCGGTTCCACGTGAACCGCTACGCGACGGACGACCGCCACGTCTACGCCCAGCTGAGCCGCTTCGTCGATCCGGTGCGCGAACTCTTCGACGAGGAGACCGACCGGCGCGAGATCGACCTCCGCGAAGCGGATGCCGCGCTCGCCGGCGCGACGGTCGGGGTGGCCGACGAGGTCGACACCCTGCTCGCGAGCCTGTGGGATTGACCCTCCCACGATCGAGAAATCTCCGCGAAGCTGTCGATCCGGGTCGATCCCGTTCGTCGTGCCACCGAACAACCACCGAGGCAGGAGCCCCACCATGAAATACGCATGTCTGATCTACGGCGACGAGAGCGTCGAGCCGGCCCCCGGCACCCCCGAGCAGGAGGCGATCTTCGCCGGCTACATGCAGTTCACCCAGGCCGTGGCCGAGGCCGGCGTACTCGTGGCCGGTGAACCGCTCGAACCGATCGCCACCGCCACCTGCGTGAGCGTGCGCGACGGCGACACCATCACCACCGACGGCCCGTTCGCGGAGACCAAGGAGCAGCTCGGCGGGTTCTACATCCTCGACTGCGCCGACCTCGACGAGGCGCTCGGCTGGGCCGCGAAGATCCCCCACGCCGAGATCGGCCGCATCGAGGTGCGCCCCGTCCCGAACTACGGCGAGGGCTGACCGCCACGCCCGCGACCCCCGATCCCGTCGGCGCGCGAGTCGCCCAGGTCGTCAAGGACGAGTGGCCGAGACTCATGGCCACCCTGTACCGCGACCTCGGCGACCTCGCCGCCGCGGAGGACGCCGCCCAGGAGGCCGCCGCGATCGCGCTGGAGCGCTGGCTCGACGACGGGATTCCGGACCGGCCCGGGGCGTGGATCACCACCGTCGCCCGCCGGCGGGCCGTCGACCGCATCCGCCGCGAGCGCACCGGCCGCGAGAAGACCGAGCTCCTCGCCCGCCTCGAAGAACCGCTCCAGGACGCGCAGGCGGCCTCCGACGACCAGCTCGGGCTCTTCTTCGGCTGCTGCCATCCGGCGCTGAACGTCGAAGCGCAGATCGCCCTCACCCTCCGCAGCCTCGGGGGGCTCACGACGGCCGAGATCGCCCGGGCCTTCCTCGTGCCCGAAGCGACGATGGCGCAACGGCTCGTGCGGGCCAAGCGCAAGATCTCGGCCGCGACGATCCCGTTCCGTATCCCCGACGGTGCGGAGGTCGTCGATCGCCTCGCGGCCGTGCACCATGTGCTGTACCTCGTCTTCAACGAGGGGGCGTACCCGACCTCGGGCGCCGACCCGACGCGGGTCGACCTCGCGGAGGAGGCGATCCGGCTGGCCGGGCTGCTGGCCGACCTGATGACCGATGACGCCGAGTCCCACGGCCTGCACGCCCTGTGCCTGTTGATCCACGCCCGTCGCGACGCCCGGATCGACGGTGACGACACCGTCCTGCTCGCCCACCAGGACCGGTCCCGGTGGGACCGGGCGCTCATCGAGGCGGGCGAACGGCGACTCGAGCACGCGATGCGCCTCGATCGGCCGGGCCCGTACCAGATCGAAGCGGCCATCCAGGCGCTCCACGACACGGCCACGACCGCGGAGGAGACCGACTGGCCCCAGATCGTGTCGTTGTACCGGAGCCTCTGGCACCACCGGCCGACGCCGATCGTCGCGCTGAACCTCGCGGTCGCCGTCGCCGAGGCCGACGGACCGGCGCTCGGGCTGGCGCGACTCGACACCGACTGGCTTCGCGCCGAGCTGGCGGAGTACCGCTACTACCACGCGGCCCGCGCCGACCTGCTGCGCCGCCTCGACCGCCTCGACGAGGCCGCCGACGCGTACCGGATCGCGCTGGATCTCACCGACCACGCACCGGACCGGCGTTTCCTGCAGGGTCGCCTCGCCGAGCTCGACGGACCGGTCCCCTAGGGTCGCGCCGTGGACCTCACCGCCGAACAGGCCCGGGTGCTCGGCTGCCTCATCGAGAAGGCCGCGACGACGCCCGACAGCTACCCCCTCACCAGCAACGCGTTGACCAACGCCTGCAACCAGACGACGAACCGCGACCCGGTCGTCGACTACAGCGAGCGCCAGATCGACGCACTCATGCTCGAACTGCGGGAGATGAAACTCGCTCGCACCGTGACGGGCAGCGGGCACCGCGTCGGCAAGCACAAACACGTCGTGGACGAGGCGATGCACCTGAACGGACACGACGTCGCCGTTCTCGCCGTGCTGCTCCTGCGGGGCGCGCAGACGCGCAACGAGATCGTGACCCGCACCGAGCGCTACGCCGACGGACCGGGTGGGGACGCGGAGGCGGTCGACGCCGCGATCGCTCGGCTCGCGGCGCGCGACGAGCCGCTCGTCGTCCGACTCGACCGCCAGCCCGGCGAACGGGAACCGAGGATCGACCAGTGCTGGGCGCAGCGCGGGGACGCGCCCGTGCCGATGACCGCGGTGCCGACGACGCCCGTGCCGACGACAACCGAACCGGCGGTCCCGCCGTCCCCGGAACCCGCTCCGCCCGACGAGCGGGCCCCGCTCGAAACCCGCGTCGCCGACCTCGAGGCGGAGGTCGCCCGTCAGGCGCAACGCATCGACGACCTGGTGCGGCAGCTCGGCGGCTGATCCCCATGGTCGCGATCGCAGTAGCGTCGCGTCCATGACCACCACGCTCGAGATCAACCGCGCCGACCAGAGTCGGACCCGGATCGTCGACGACGAGGCCTCGCTCGCCGAGGGCCAGGTCCTGGCCCGCATCGACCACTTCGCGCTGACGTCGAACAACATCACCTACGCCGTCATCGGCCACATGATGGGATACTGGAACTTCTTCCCCACCGACGACGAGTCGTGGGGTCGCGTCCCGGCCTTCGCCCACGCCCGCATCGTCGAGAGCCGCTGCGCCGGTGTCGACGAGGGCACCCGCATCTACGGCTACTTCCCCATGGCCAGCCATGTGGTGCTCGAGCCGGGTCGGATCAACGAGCACGCGTTCCACGACATGGCCGCCCACCGCCAACCGATGGCCGAGGTCTACAACCGCTACACCCGCACCGCCGCCGATCCGCTCCACCGAGACGACCGCGAAGAGCAGCGCATGCTGTTGCATCCGCTGTTCATGACCGCGTTCGTGATCGACGACTTCTTCGAGGACAACGACGACTTCGGCGCGACCACGGCGATCGTCTCCAGCGCGTCGAGCAAGACGGCGATCGGCGTGGCCCATCTGATGGCGAAGCGCGACGGCATCCGCACCGTCGGCCTGACCTCGGCCGCCAACCTCGCGTTCGCCGGGTCGCTCGGGTGCTGGGATCAGCTCGTCACCTACGAGGAGGTCGGCTCGCTGGCCACGGAGCCCGCCGTGTACATCGACATCTCCGGCTCGGGCACCGTCAAGCAGGCGGTGCACCACCACTTCGGCGCCGACCTGACGTACTCGAGCACCGTCGGCGCGACGGACTGGGGCGACATGGGCGGCGGCGGTGACGAGCCGCTTCCCGGGCCGTCGCCCGAACTGTTCTTCGCGCCGACCCAGATCGCGAAGCGCAACCAGGAGTGGGGCCGCGAGGAGATGGAGCGGCGCCTGGCCGACGCGTTCTTCGCCTACAGCGACTGGACGGACGGCTGGATGACGATCGAACGCCATCAGGGCGCGGACGCCGCCGCCGCGCTCTGGACGGAGATGCTTCCCGGCCGGATCGACCCGACGGTCGGCCACATCGTCTCGATCGGCTGACGAAGCCGACCGACGCCGCTATTCGAGCGTGGCGTAGTTGGTCGAGCGGTCGTCGGTCGAGGTGCCGCGGACCTCGTCGACCGACGCGCGCAGCGCGTCGAGATAGTCGTCCATCACGCCGGTGTTGGAGTTCGACACCGTCGAGTGGAGCGAGTCGGGTGGGCCCTGCCGGTCGTGGAACCAGCCCCGGGTCTCGAGTGCGTCGGCGAGGGCGAACACGTCGATCGGCGCGTCGGATGCCGGATCCGACGCGATCGCGACCAGATGGAAGTCGCCGTCGCCCAGGACCCGGATGCCGTCGATCGCATCCACGCCGGCCCGCATCGCGTCGGCGTTGCGCAGCGCCTGCTCGGTGAGGGCGACGTAGCCGTCCACGCCGAGGTGCTGCATCACGGCCCAGGCGGCGGCCATCGGCAGGCCGGACCGCGTGCCCTGGAGGTTCGGCGACGCGTAGAACCCGCCGAGCCAGTCGTCGAACACGAAGGTCTGGTAACGGCGCAGCTCCTTGGTGCGGTGGAGGATGACGGAGACGCCCTTCGGCGCGTAGCCGAGCTTGTGGATGTCGGCCGAGATCGACGTGACTCCGTCGACCCGGAAGTCCCACAGGCCGACGTCGCGTCCGAGCCGCTCGGCGAACGGGAGCACGAACCCACCCATGCACGCGTCGACATGGCAGTTCGCGTCGGCGTCGGCGGCCAGCGCGGCGATCTCGGGGATCGGGTCGATGACCCCCTGCGGGTACTGGGGGGCCGAACCGACGATCAGGGCCGTGTTCTCGTTCACCATCTCGGCCATCGCGTCGACGTCGGCCGTCCAGTCGTCGAGCACCGGGGTCTTGTGCAGGGTCAGCCCGAAGAGGTGGGCGCCCTTGTGGAACGCGGCGTGGGCGCTTTCGGCCACGATCATCTCCGGTGCCTCGATGCCGCGTTCGGCCTTCGCCCGCTCACGGGCCGCCTTCACGGCGCACAGGATCGATTCCGTGCCACCGCTGGTGAGGAACCCGGCCGCCGTGGGGCCGTTGAGCAGCGATGCCGTCCAGCCGACGACCTCCGACTGGATCGCGCCGAGCGACGGGAACGCGCGGGTGTTGAGCGCATTCTCGTGGAGGTAGATGCGCGCCGCCCGTTCGGCAACCTCGTGGACGCCGGGGCCGCCGTCGTAGACCATGCCGAAGGCACGACCGTCCTCCCACTTCACGTCGTCGACCCGCTTGCCCTCGAGTTCGGCGATCACGTCGTCGGGCGTGCGCCCCGTCTGGTTCAGCTCAGCCATGGCGTGACCGTAGCCGCGACACCTACGGTCCCTCCCATGAGCATCCAGACCACTGCGGCCGGTGTGCCGTTCCTGCGCACGCCCGACGAGCGATTCGCCGATCTCCCCGACTTCCCGTACGAACCGAACGACGTGGAGGTCGACGGCTTCCGGATGGCATACCTCGACGAGGGGCCCCGAGACGGTGCGAAGCCCACCGTGCTGTTGCTCCACGGCGAACCGTCCTGGTCCTTCCTGTATCGCCGCATGATCCCCACGCTCGTGGCGGCGGGGCACCGGATCATCGCGCCGGACCTGATCGGCTTCGGACGCAGCGACAAGCCCACCGAGCGCTCGGCCTACACCTACGACGGCCATGTCGCCTGGATGCACGAGTTCCTCGACCAGATCCTCGCGGGCGATCCGTCGATCGGGCCGCTGGCCGCGTTCGTGCAGGACTGGGGCGGGCTCATCGGGCTTCGGGTCGCGGCCGAACGACCCGACGACTTCGCCTTCCTCTGCGCCGGCAACACGGGCCTGCCGATCGGCGAGTCGCTGGGCGACGGCTTCGACTTCTGGCTGAACCTCTCCCAGACCGCCGACCCGTTCGACTGCGGCCAACTCCTTCAGGGCGCGATCGCCACCCGCGAGCTGACGCAGGCGGAACAGGACGCCTATCGCGCGCCGTTCCCCGACGAGTCCTACCTCGCCGGCGCGCGTGAGTTCCCCTGCCTCGTCCCCATCACTCCCGAGCACGGTGGCGTGGCCGCGAACATCGCCGCCCGCGCGGTGCTGTCGAGCTGGGAGAAGCCCGTGTTGACGTTGTGGGGGCGCGCGGATTTCGTGCTCGGCCATCTCGATGCGGACCTGCGCGAACTCATCCCGGGCACCGACGGGCAGCCGCACCAGGTCTTCGAGGAGGCGAGCCACTTCATCCAGGACGACGTCGGGGAACCGCTGGCCCAGGCGCTGGTGGACTGGCTGAATCAGGTGGCGTAGGCGAGGCTCTCGCCCATGCGCCGCCGCTCGTCCCTGTCCCGCGTTCTCTCCCTGGTCGCGGCGTTCGCCGTGCTCGCCGCCGGATGTGGGGACGACGGCGAGGCGGCCGACCCACCGGCGGACTCCACGACCACGACGACGTCCATCACCACGTCCACCTCCGAACCGTCCACCACCACCACCGAGGAGCCCGGGCCCACCATCGGCGACGCGATCCCGACGCCCAACCCCGAGGTCTCGCTGCCACCCGAGGTCGGCAGCCCCTTCTACCAGGGCGTCGGTTTCGACCTCGGTCTTATCGGCTACGAGCAGCACGAGTACTTCATCTCCGGCACCGCCCGCTCGTTCGCGGCGAGCGAGGAGCTGACGCCGGACGGACACTGGGCGACCGAGGTCGGCCCCGACGAGGCCGACTACACGAGTCGGATCGTCGTCGTCCGCCCGTCCGATCCCGCCGACTTCGGCGGCACCGTGGTGATGGAGTGGTTCAACGTCTCCGGCGGTATCGATGCCGCCGCGAACCTCACGATGTCGCACGTGCAGCAGTTCCGCGAAGGTGCCGCCTTCGTGGGCGTGAGCGCCCAGTTCCGGGGCATCGAAGCGGCACCGGGCACGATCGACATCGGCTTCCCGATCTTCCTCAAGGGTGCCTCACCCGACCGCTACGGCTCGCTGTCCCACCCCGGCGACACCTTCTCCTACGACATCTTCAATCAGGCTGCGCAGGCGGTGCGCAGCCCGGAGGGCATCGACCCCCTCGACGGACTCGGCGTCGAGACGATGATCGCAACCGGCGACTCACAGTCGGCCTTCCGGCTCACCACCTACGTGAACGCGGTCGATCCCCTCGTCCAGCTGTTCGACGGCTTCCTGATCCACAGCCGCGGCGGCGGCAGCGCGTCCTTGTCCCAGGAGCCACAGGAGCCGGTGCCGACACCGGGTCAGGTGCTGATCCGTGAGGACGTGCGGGTACCGGTTCTGACGTTCCAGACCGAGACCGACCTCGGCGGGCTGGCGTGGGTTCCCGACCGCCAGCCCGACAGCGACAACATCGTGCTGTGGGAGGTCGCCGGCACCGCCCACGGCGACGTCTACTCGGTCGCGCTCGACGTCGGCCCCCAGGACCTTGGCGACGATCCGGACATCGCCGCCGTCGTCGAGCGGGCGTCGCCCATTCCCGGGATCCTGGAATGCGGCGAACCGATCAACTCCGGGCCACAGCACTATGTGATGAACGCGGCGATCCACGCCCTGTTCCGCTGGGCGGCCGGCGGTGACCCGCCGCCGAGCGCACCGCGGACGGAGGTCGATGCGAGTAACGATGCGGTGAGGGACGAACACGGCAACATCCTCGGCGGGGTTCGCACCGCCTGGGTCGACGTCCCCATCGCGACGCTCACCGGCAATCCACCGGCCGGTGGTGGCTTCTGCCGACTGTTCGGCACGACATCGCTGTTCGACGACGCGAAGCTCGTCGAGCTCTACGGGGACAACGAGACCTATGTCGAACTCGCCGCGACCTCCCTCGCGCAATCGGTCGCCGACGGCTTCTTGATGCAGGCCGATGCCGACCTGATCCTGGAGTACGTGCAGGGCAACCCGATCATCGGCTGACGGTAGGGTCACCGCCGTGGCCGGCCCGCTCCCCATCCGCTTCCTGCGGTCCTACGCAGACCCCGACGAGCTCCCCCACGTCAATGCCGAGCTGGCCCTCATGGGTCGATCCAACGTGGGCAAGTCCTCCCTGCTGAACGCGCTCGCCCAGCACAAGGGCCTGGCCAAGACGTCCAAGACGCCGGGCGCGACGCGGCTGCTCAACGCGTTCGAGGTCGGCCCACCGGACTCCGGGCGCTGGCTCATGGACCTCCCCGGCTACGGCTACGCGAAGGTCTCGAAGGCCGAACAGGCGAAGTGGGCAACGATGCTGACCCGCTATGTCGAGGAGCGCGAGCCGCTGGTCGGCGTCCTGCTCCTCGTCGACGGCGAGGTCGGGCCGACACCGCTCGATCTCCAGACCGTGGAGTGGCTCGACCATCTCGGTCACCGGATCCTCTACGTGGCGACCAAGGCGGACAAGGTGCGACCGGCCAAGAGCCAGAAGCGGCGCAAGGAACTGACGAGTCGCCTCGGCGTCGACCGGTCCGACGTGCGCTGGGTCAGCGCCGAGAAGGGAACCGGGATCCCGGAACTGCGTAGTCTCGTGCAACAGACCCTCGACGCCGGCTGACCCGCCAGGAGCACCCATGATCGACGAACTGCCCTTCGGCCAGACCGGTCACGCCAGCACCCGCATCATCTTCGGGGCTGCCGCGCTCGGCGGCATGAGCCAGGAACGGGCCGACGCGACGATGGCCACGGTCACGGACCACGGCGTCAACCACATCGACACCGCCGCGATGTACGGGGAGTCCGAGGTGCGGCTCGCGCCCTTCCTCGCCGACCACCGCAAGGACGTCTTCCTGGCGACCAAGACCCGCGAACGGACCGGGCCGGAGGCGCGCGCCGGCCTCGAACGCAGTCTCGAACGCATGGGTGTGGGCCATGTCGACCTCATCCAACTGCACAACCTGGTCGAGGAGGACGAGTGGCGTGATGCCTTCTCCCCCGGCGGCGCGGTCGAGGCCCTGTTCCGCGCCCGCGACGAGGGTCTGTGCCGACACGTCGGCGTCACCGGCCACGGGCTGCGCATCGCGCGGATGCACCTGCGCAGCCTGGCCGAGGCACCCTTCGCCTCGGTGCTGTTCCCCTGGAACCACTCGCTCGCCGAGATCGACGACTATGCCGCCGACGTCACCCTGCTGCGGGAGATGTGCACGACCCAGGGCGTCGCCATGCAGACCATCAAGTCCGTGGCCCGTCGACGCTGGACGGATCCGGGCGCGGCCCGCTTCAGCTGGTACGAGCCGATCGACGATGCCGAGGTGCGGGCGCGAGCGATCGAGTTCGTACTCGCCGAGCCGGACTTCTTCCTGAACACGTCGAGCGACGCCCGCCTCCTGCAAGAGGCGCTCGAGATCGCGGCGGCGCCGCGCCAGGTGCCCGACCCGGCCCAACTCGCGACCGACCGCGACGAAGCGGGGATCGAGCCGCTGTTCGACGGCGGCGCGCTCGAAGCGGTCGGCTGATCAGTCGACGCTGATCTGGGCCATGAGGTTGGCCCGTTCTTCGTCGAAGGTGTCGAGGTCCATCTGACCGTCGTCGTAGCGACGGTGCAGGTCCGCCACCTTCTCCATGATCACGTCGTTGGACAGCTTGGGGCCGTCGTCGACGATCTCGTCGAGCTCGTCCTCGAGCTCGTCGTCGCCCTTTTCGAGCTTCCTCTCTCGCTTGGCCTGCGCCTTGGCCTTCTTGGCCATGTCACGCTGCCGCTTCGCGAAGCTGGATCGTCCTGTCGCCATGACGTGGTCCTCCTGCTCGAGCCGACCGACCACCGATTGTGACCGCCCATCGATGGTACGGGGGTGACCCCCCTTCCCCAACGTGGGTGCGACGCCTGCCACAGCGCCCCCGTCAGCCTGACCGGCGGGTCGGTGCCGACTAGCTTGCGGCTCCATGAGCACCGATCAGAAGCCGACCGTGAGCGTTCCCGAGGGCAAGCCACCCACCAGCCTGCAGGTCGAGGACCTGGTGACCGGCGACGGTCCGGAGGCCGCGGCGGGGATGCTCGCAACGGTCGACTATGTCGGCGTCTCGTGGTCGACAGGCGCCGAGTTCGATGCCTCGTGGAACCGCAACGACACCTTCGCCTTCAACCTCGGCGGTGGCGAGGTCATCCAGGGATGGGATCTCGGCGTCCAGGGCATGAAGGTCGGCGGTCGGCGCCGACTCACGATCCCGCCGGACATGGGCTACGGCCAGTTCGGCGCCGGTGGGGTGATCGGGCCGAACGAGACACTGATCTTCGTGGTCGACCTCCGCCGCGTGGGCTGAGCGGCCATGGACCTCGACCTCCACCGCCCCGAGACCTACGTCGACGGCCCGCCCCACGAGCTGTTCACCCGGCTCCGCCGCGAGCAGCCGGTGGTGTGGCAGGACATGGACGGCGAACCCGGCTACTGGGCGGTGCTGCGCCATGCCGACGTCGTCCACGTCGCGAAGCATCCGGAGATCTTCTCGGCGTCGCTCGGCGGGGTCGTGCTCGAGGACCTCGAGCCGGCGAGCCTGGAACAGATGCGCGACATGCTCCTCGCGATGGACCCCCCGCGCCACACGGCCTACCGGCGACCGATCGCACCGGAGTTCAAGGCTCGGGTCATCGGCGGGATGGAGGATCGGATCCGCACGATCACCCGGGAGATCCTCGACCGGGCCGACGCCATCGGCCCCGAGGTCGAGTTCGTGCACGACGTGTGCGCCCATCTGCCGAGCCAGGTCGTCGGCGAACTCATGGGCATCCCCCGCGAGGACTGGGCCGACATCCACGCCATGGCCGAGCGCAACAGTGGCGGACAGGACCCGGACATCGCCGACGCGGCCGACCGCGGCAACTCGAGCGTCGACATGGCGATGTACGGGATCGGCTTCGCCGCAACGCGCCGCGAGATGCCCGAGCAGGGCGACCTCACCGACCTGCTCCTCGGCGGCGAGTTCGACGGCAAGCAGATGACCGACATCGACTTCGGCCGCTTCTTCGTGCAGCTCGTCACGGCGGGCAACGACACCACCCGCACCATGCTCTCCGGCGGTCTGCTCGCGCTGCTCCAGCATCCCGAACAGCTGCAGATGCTGCGTGACGACCGCACCCTCATCCCCTCAGCCGTCGAGGAGATCCTGCGTTGGGCGAATCCTCTCCACTACTTCCGGCGCACGGCGACCACCGACACCGAACTCGGTGGCGCGTCGATCGCGGCGGGCGACAAGGTCGCGATGATGTACACGTCCGCCAACCGCGACGAGGACGTGTTCGAGGACCCGCAGCGGTTCGACATCACCCGCAGCCCCAACCACCACCTCTCGTTCGGGATCGCCACCCACTTCTGCCTCGGCGTGCATCTCGCCCGGCTCGAAGGCCGCGTCTTCTTCGAGGAGGTCCTGGCCCGTTGGCCGACCATCGAGCTGACCGGCGAGCCCCGGCGCCAGCAGTCGAACCTCAACAACTCGCTCAAGTCGCTCCCCGTCAGACTGACATGAGCACCGGCGACGTCGCCCCGCCCGGGCACCACCACGCACAAGGCGATCCACCCGGCACCGTCCGATACTGGGACGGCACGCAGTGGGTCGGCGACCCCATCCCCGCCCCACCGGGCCACCGGACGCCGGTTGCCGTCCCCGACGCGCGCTACGCGGGGGTCGGAATCCGGATCGGGGCGGCCCTCATCGACGGGATGATCGGGATGATCCTCACCTTCGTCATCTTCTGGGATGATCTCCGTGTCGCGTTCGAGGACCCCGACGCGTACAACCGGGAGAACTCGTTCCTCGACCAGCAGTTCGAGTGGGGGACGCTCACCGTCGGCGCGATCTCGACGCTCGTGATCGTGCTCATGATCGCGCGCCTCGGCGGCACGCCGGGCAAGCTGATCGTCGGCATCCGCATCACCCGATCGGACGCGGTGACCTCGCCACCGGGCTTCGCCGCAGCCTTCAGGCGGGTCATCCCGAACCTCGCAGCGATGATCCCATTTCTCGGCATGTTGGTGAGCCTGGGTGTCGCCGTCGCCTGCCTCGTCTGGGTGTCCAACGATCCCGAGCGGCGAAGCGTCTACGATCGCGTCGCCGACACACGGGTCGTCCACAAGCACTACGTCAACCGACCACCCTTCTCCTCGAGGACCGCATGACCGCACCGACCCCCGACCCCTCCGGCAACATCGCGCCCGGCCACTACCACGCCGAGGGCGATCCCCCCGGCTACGTGCGGTACTGGGACGGCACCCAATGGGTCGGCGATGCGATGCCGCCCGCGCCCACGGCCGGGCCGGCCGGCGCCGTCAGCGATTCGGGCGGCGCCGACGTGGGCATGCGCATCCTTGCGGTGCTGATCGACGGTGTCATCGGCGTCGCCATCTCGATCATCGTCGCGATCCCGTTCTTCGAGGACACGTCGGATCGGACCGGCGACGACTTCAGTTTCGAGATCAACGGCCCCGGCATCTATCTCGGCTGGCTCGTCTTCCTCGCCATTTCGATCGCCCTCATCACGACCAAGGGTGGTTCGCCCGGCAAGCTGGCGACCGGCATGCGCATCCGGTCCGCGGCGGGGACCAACCCGAGCGTCGGTGTCGCAACGCTGCGATCCGTTCCCTGGCTGGTCACCCTGATCCCCGTCCTCGGCGTGATCGTGTGGATCGTCATCGCCCTCGCCGGCACGATCATGATCGCCACGGATCCCCTGAACCGGAGTCTCTTCGACCGGATCGCCTCGACCCGGGTGTACCGCAGCTAGTCGCGGGGCGTCTTCAGCTTCTTGACGATCCGGGCGCGGTCGCCGGCGTCGAGCACCGTCTTGCGCATGCGGACGTTGGCGGGCGTCACCTCGACGCACTCGTCGTCGGCGATGGTCTCGAGCGCCTGCTCGAGGGAGAACAGCTTGGGCGGGGTGAGCCGCACGGTGTCGTCGCTGGACTGGGTGCGGATGTTGGTCTGCTTCTTCTCCTTGCAGATGTTGACGTCCATGTCCTCGGCCCGTGCGTTCTCACCGACGATCATCCCCTCGTAGACGCGGACCCCAGGGCCGACATAGAGGGCGGTGCGCTCCTGGAGGGCGATGATCGCGTAGCCGGTGGTCTCGCCGGTGCGGTCGGCGACGACGCTGCCGCGGGTGCGGGTGCGGATCTCGCCCGCCCACGGGACCCACCCCTCGAACACGTGGTGCAGGAGCCCGGTGCCCCTCGTCTCGGTCAGGAACTCGGTACGGAAACCGATGAGGGCGCGGGCCGGGACGATGTAGTCGAGACGGACCCACCCGGTGCCGTGGTTGGTCATGTCCTCCATGCGGGCCTTGCGCTCGCCGAGGAGCTGGGTGACCGCGCCGACGTGTTCCTCGGGAACGTCGATCGTGAGCCGCTCGGTCGGTTCGTGCAGGGTGCCGTCGATCTCGCGGGTGAGCACCTCCGGCTTGCCGACCGTCAGCTCGAAGCCTTCGCGTCGCATGGTCTCGACGAGGATCGCGAGCTGGAGCTCACCACGGCCCTGCACCTCCCACGTGTCGGGTCGTTCGGTGGCCAGGACGCGGATCGACACGTTGCCGATCAGTTCCGCGTCCAGGCGGGCCTTGATGAGTCGTGCGGTCAGCTTCGAACCGTCGGCGCCGGCGAGCGGCGACGTGTTCGTACCGATCGTCATCGAGAGGGTCGGCTCGTCGACGGTGATCGCGGGAAACGGGCGGGGATCCTCGGGATCGGCGAGCGTCTCGCCGATCGTCACGTCGTCGAGCCCGGAGACGCCGATCAGCTCACCCGGGCCCGCCGATTCGACGTCGACCCGGTCGAGCGCTTCGGTGACCGTCAGGGTGCCGACGCGGGCGCTCGCGATCGAGCCGTCCTCGCGGCACCAGGCGAGCGCCTGGCCCTTGCGGATCGTGCCGTGCTCGACCCGGCACACGGCGATACGGCCGACGTAGGGGGACGAGTCGAGGTTGGTGACCCACGCCCGCATGGGATGGGCCGGATCGTGCAACGGGGCGGGGACGGTGTTCAGGAGCACGTCGAACAGCGGCTGCATGTCGGTGCCCGGAACCGCCGGGTCGAGCGTCGCCAGCCCCTCGCGGGCCACGGTGTACACGATCGGGAAATCGATCTGCTCCTCGTCCGCATCGAGGTCGAGGAACAGCTCGTACACCTCGTCGACGACCTCAGAGATGCGGGCGTCGGGCCGATCGATCTTGTTGATGACCAAAACGACCGGGAGCCGGCGGGCCAGCGCCTTGCGGAGCACGAAGCGCGTCTGCGGAAGCGGACCCTCGGATGCGTCCACGAGCAGCACGACGGCGTCGACCATGGTCAGGGCGCGCTCGACCTCGCCGCCGAAGTCCGCGTGGCCGGGCGTGTCGACGATGTTGATCTTCACGTCGCCGAAACGAATCGCCGTGTTCTTGGCGAGAATGGTGATCCCCTTCTCGCGTTCGAGGTCCATCGAGTCCATGACGCGATCGGTGAGCTCGGCTCCCTCGCGGAAGGCACCGGCCTGGCGGAGGAGGGCGTCGACGAGCGTCGTCTTCCCGTGGTCGACGTGGGCGATCATCGCCACGTTCCTGAGGGTCTCGACGCGCTCGAGCGCGTCGGTGGTGGGGGGCGTCACCGGCGGAAGGGTACCGACACGTAGGGTTGACCCGATGCGGCGCGTTCCCCGATTCCTCGCATTCGGCGCGATCGTCGGGCTGATCGCCGCCGGTTGTGCGGAGACCAGCGCCTCCGAACGGGAGGCCATCGCGGCGGCCCGGGGAGAGCCGCTGATCGACGATGCACCGTTCGTGCTGCCCGACCCGGACACGATCGAGCTCGATCCCGACGTCGACGTCATCGAACGAACGGGTGAACGTCCCGACGTCAGTCGGACCACTTGTCCCTTCGAACGCGAGGATCTCGCCGACGCGGTGTGCGGCACCGTCGTCCTACCCGGACGGGGTCTCGACGCCGAGTACGAGGTCTCGATCGCGTTCGCCCGTTTCACCGCGACGGGTGAGTCCGAAGCGGTCAGGTCGGACCCCGTCGTGTATCTCCACGGCGGTCCCGGCGGCGCGATCCTCGACGAGGCCGACGTCTGGTACGAGTCGATCGTCGCCCCCTTCATCGAGACCCGCGACGTGATCCTCTACGACCAACGCGGCGGCGGTCGATCGACCACGACGCCGCGTTGCCACGAGGTCTCCGCGAGCGGCGAGCGGTTCCACTCGACGGCAACACCCCACGACGCCCTCGCGCCCGACTACCTCGCCGACCTCGCGGCGTGCGCGACCAAGTTCGACGACGTGACGACGGACCCGTCCGCGTTCAGCAGCCGGATCAACGCCCAGGACCTCGTCGACCTGATGTGGGCGCTCGGGGTCCAGCAGTACAACATCTACGGTTCGAGCTACGGCACGCGTCTCGCCCAGACCGTGCTGCGCGACGAGCCGGCCGGCGTTCGCTCGGTCATCCTGTCGGGCGCCTACCCCGTCGAGGTCAACCTGATGGGGTCGATCCCGACCTCGATGGAAGGCGCGTTGGATGCGGTGTTCGCCGGGTGTGCCGACGACGACACGTGTGCGGCGGCGCTGCCGGACGGCTGGCAGGCGCTCGAGGATCTCGTGGCCGAGCTCGACACGAACCCGCTCGCGATCGACCTGGCCTACACCCTCGACGAGGTCCAGCCGACCCTCTTCGACGGCACCGATCTGCTGAACGGACTCCACAGCATGCTCTACGTCGGGGCCGACGCCGCCGACATCCCCGACCTCCTGATCGACTACGCCGACGGCCACACCGAACGCCTCGAGCGCCTCGCCCGCAACAGCGTCTTCGACTATGTCGACACCGCCACGTTCCTCCTCGTGCAGTGCGCCGACGAGGCACCGTTCACGACCGACGACCAACTCGCACGACCGTTGACCCACGAGTTCCTCCGTGCCGTCGACCTCGCCCCGTCGATCAACGGGATCGACTCGCTCACCATCTGCGACGAATGGACGACCGACGTCGCTGCGCCCTGGGAGGACGATCCGGTCACGTGGGACGTCCCGACGCTGATCTTCGCCGGCGCCACGGACCCGATCACGCCCCCGGCCTGGGCCGACATCCTCGCCGACCGGCTGCCGCGGGCCCGGCTGGTGCACCGGGCCGAGATGGGCCACGACAGCGACGAGGGGTGGTGCGCGACCGGGCTGATGACGGCCTTCGTCGAGCACCCGGATCTCCTCCTCGACACGAGCTGCGCGGGCAGCCCGACCCACCTCCCGATGCCGAATCTCGCCGAACGCTTCCGCGAGCCGTGGCAGCTCGTCGACGCATCGCTCGACCTGGACGGCGACGGCGAGTACCTGGACCTGCGGCTGCCGGACTGGTGGGGGGATTGGCGCGAGGACGCACACATCCGCTGGCGCGATCTCGACGTCTGGGACCTCACGGCCGTGATCGTCCGCAACCCCGGCAGCACCTACGACGTCACGACCCACCTGAACTACGAATGGGTCGATGCCGACTGGGCGGAGTTCCCGAGTGGCGTCACCCCGCCCGGATGGGTCCGTGAGGTCATCTTCTCCACTGCCGGTGACCTGATCCGCTACCGCAACCCGACGACCGGGATGGACGTGACCCTGCACCTCCAGGTCGGCGCCGACCCGCGGCTGGAGGCCGAGATCCTCGCGCCGGTCGCCCGCTCCATCGGGGACGACGTATGAACCGGCTCGGCGCGCTCTGCATCACCATCGCCCTGGCCGCATCCGCGTGCAGCGGTGCCTCCCAGGAGAGCCCCTGGGCGATCGAGCAGACCACCACGACCGGCGCCGCCCCGACGACCGAGCCGGTCACGAACGATGACGAACCCGCGAGCGAGCCCGCCATCGAGCCACCACCGGGTGTCGAAGTCGTCGACGACGACTGTTTCGAGGGGGAGGACCGCTGCGGACGGGTGCTCGTTCCCCAGACGCCGGGCTCGCCGGACCTCGTCGCCATCGGGTTCCGCGTCCACGGCGCCGACGGCACCGGCACGCCGCTGGTGTTCCTCGAGTCCGGCTTCGGCGACTTCGCGCCCACCGACGTCGAGTTTCCCGGTCGGCCGGTCGTGATCCTCGGCAGCCGCACCATGTGGCCCGGCGGTCCCGCCATGAGCTGCCCGGAGTGGTTTGCGCTCGCCGCGGAAGCCGACGACGACGAGGTGGTCGCCGCGACGACTGGCTGCCTCGACCGTCACACCGATGCCGGCGTGGACGTGGACGGCGCCCTGCGGAACCGCCAGATCGACGACGTCGTCCTCGCGCTCCGGGCGCTGGGGATCGATGATCTCGACCTCGTCGCCGCCAACATCCGAGCCGACGTGGTGCCCGGGGTCATGCGCGAACTCACCGTCCGGCACCACATCCTGATCGAGCCCAGCCTGGCGCCGTCGGACCCGATCCTGCGGTCCGTCGGGCGCACGGTGCAGTCGCTCGACTACGCCTGGGAGACGTGCCGGTCGAGTGCGAACTGCGCCAGCATCGGCACGATCGACGAGTTCCTCGACCTGATCGGCACGCTCGACGCGGCGCCGCTCGTCTTCACCGACCCCTTCAACGGTGAGGAGCGGCGGATCGACACCGAGTGGATGGTCTCCGCCCTGCATCGCGAGGTCGACCGCCCCGAGACGGTCGGCTTCCTGCCGACCCTGCACCAGGCACTGCTCGACCGCGACGCCGACACCGTCTCGCAGTTCATCACCGCCGGAGGGGGCGGCGACGCCACCGTCGAGTGGCTCGGCCAGGCGTGCGCCCGGTGGGCCACGGAGCCGGCCGACTTCGCCGGGTTCCACGACGCGCTCCGCATCGACGCCGTCGACTCGATGGACTTCTTCCGCGTCAACTGTCCGGTCTGGTACGACGGCGAGGCCGAGGAGGCCGACGACCACACGCCCGGCCTGATCATCGTCACGGCGTCGACGCCCGACAGCGAGCGGCTCCGGGCGCTCGCCGATCCGCTCGTCGTGGAGCAGACGGTCGGCTCTCCCACCCATTCGTGCATCGTCGAGGCCATCACCTCCCATCTCGGCGACGGCGGCCCCAACCCGACGTGCGCCGAGCCGTTGCGCATCGCCGATCGCACGAGCGTCGAGCTCGTGCCTGGCGAGTACGTCCTCGACGATCGGGCCGTGAGTCTCCTCGTGCCGGACAGCTGGACCGACTCGGGCTTCGGCACCTGGTGGCGCGACGCCGACCCGGTGGACCTCACCAACCTCGACGTCTACCTCTTCGACGCCGCGGGGTTGGAACAGACGCGCAACGACTTCGTCAGCGAGTGGGGCATGACCGATCCGCAGCTGACCGAGCAGCTGATCGACGAGCGTCTCTGGCTCCTGGCGAGAGGTGGCGACGACTTCGACACCACCGGCGACACGCGACAGGCCATCGCCGTCGGTGGGTTCGGGGACAGCGTCGTCGTCATGGTGCTCCAGGCGACGACAGACGACATCGATCTCCTGGTCGACGCAGTGCTCGTCCCGGCCATGACGTCTGCCGCCGTGAGCTGAGCTCAGCCCTCGAGCAGCTCCTTGAGCCGCTGGTAGTCGGCCCGGATCGAGCGCCGCGCCTGGAACGTCATCAATGGCGCGAACAGCTTCATCAGACCGCCCGGTTCGCCGCGGACGACCGCCACGACCCGGCTGCCGTCGCCGCGGGGCTCGACGGTGCGCGTGATGTCGAGGGGAAACGTCGAGACGATGCTCTCGATCCGGATGCGCGACGGTGCGTCGAACTCCGTGACCTCGAACGTGGTGAGGATCTCCCGCCCCATGAACGACGCGACCTGGTCGTAGGTCGATCCGACGAGGATCGGCGGTTCTGTCGTCCAGCTGCACGAGACCATGCCGGTCTGCCACTCCGGGTTGCGCGACATGTCGGCAACGACGGCGAACACCTGCTCCACCGGCCGGTCGATGTCGATCTCGGACCGAATCTCCATGAGACGACGCTAGTGGTCGGCCCCCGTGCCCGCCGGTGCCGTTGCGATCTGTGCCACATTGAGGACATGAGCGATGCCGCCGAACCCAGTGTCTCCGAACCCAGTGCCTCCGAACCCAGTGACCCCGAGCCCGATGTCTCCGACCCGGCGAAGCTGATCCGTCTGGGCACGATGCTCCAGACGCTGATGGTCGAGGTGCGCGACGCGACGACCGACGAGGAGAGCCGGCAGATGCTCGCTCGAATCCACGCCGAGACGATGGAGGAGCTCGGCACCGTGTTGTCGTCCGACCTGATGGACGAACTCACCGAGTTCGTCGCCTGCTGCGACGATCAGGGCGTGCCGACCGAAGCCGAGATCCGCGTGGCGCAGGCCCAACTCGTCGGCTGGTTACAGGGACTGCTCCAGGGACTCCAGGCATCCATGGCCGCCCAACAGGCCGCGGCCCAGCAACAGCTCCAGATGCTCGCCGCCCGCCGCCCGGGCGGCCGCCCGCCGAGCCCGGCCGGAAAGGCACCCGGGCTCCCGGAGCACACCGGCAACTACCTCTAGGCCGGGCGGTCCAACAGCAACGAGTACATGAGCGGGATCGAGGGCCGATCGGCGGGCATGGACCACACCCGGGGCTCGCGCTCCTCGAGGAACGGCCAGCGCGGATACACGGTGAAGGGGAACTCCCGGAAGACGCGGAGTTCGAAGCCCACCGCGAGCAGAGCGGTGATGACCTGGCTGATGGGGTGGATGAACGCGACGACGATGTCCGCGGTCGTCTCCGCGTCCGGATCCGCATAGCTGCCCGGGTCCTCGAACAGCTCGCCGTCGTCCGGGAAGTAGTCGCGCGCCAGCACCGTCTCGTCGTCGTGCAGCTGATCCTGCATCGGGTGGAACTCACTCACGTAGAGACGACCGCCGGGGCGACACAACGCCCACATCTGCTCGGCCCACCGGCCCATGTCCGGCAACCAGCAGAGCGCCCCCATGCCGGTGTAGACGAGGTCGAACTGGCGACCGTCGAGTGCCGCCGAGGAGTCGTAGGCATCGGCGACGACCCACTCGGAGCGATCGTCCACGCCGGCCTGGGCCGCGCGTTCGCGAGCGGCGTCGATTGCGTTCGCCGAGAAATCGAGGCCGACGACGCGGGCGCCGGCCGCCGCGAGCGAGATGGTGTCCGTACCGATGTGACACATCGGGTGAACGACCGACAAGCCGTCGACCGAGCCGAGATCCTCGCGCTCGAACGAGAGGAGTCCGACGCCCCCGGTGCCGTAGAACGTCGATGCGGCATGGATCGGGGCGCGCTCCTCCCACCAGGCGTGGTTCAGGTCGCGCCATTCGGACGGGTCATGGTCACTGACAGGCACAGGATCGACATGGTGACACAAGTAGCGTCGGCGGCCGTGTCCGATTCGCTGCGCATCGCCACCTGGAACGTGAACTCGATCCGGGTCCGCGCCGACCAGGTGATCGAGTGGCTCGTGCGCCATGAGGTCGACGTCGCCCTCATCCAGGAGACGAAGTGCCGCGACGGCGATTTCCCGTTCCCGGCGTTCGCCTCGGCGGGGTACGAGGTCGCCCATCACGGCGTGGACCACTGGAACGGCGTGGCGATCGTGAGTCGGGTCGGCATCGACGACATCGTCCGCGGATTCAGCGGACCGCAGGAGGCGCCGTTCGACGAGGCCCGGGTGATCGCGGCGACGTGCGCCGGCGTGCGCTGCTGGTCCGTGTACGTGCCGAACGGCCGCGAGCTGTGGGACCCGCACTACGCCTTCAAACTCGTCTGGCTCGAACGGCTTCGTCACGAGCTGGTGCTCGCCGACGCGGCGTCCGGCTCGAGTCTCGTGGCGGGCGACTTCAACGTCGCGCCCACCGACGACGACATCTACATGCCGTCGCGATGGCGGCGCCGCACGCACGCGAGCGAACCCGAGCGGGCCGGCATCCGGGCGCTCGTCGACATCGGACTGCGAGACGTCACCCGCGAGCACCACCCCGAGCCCGGCTTCTACACGTGGTGGAACTACCGACCCGGCCAGTTCGAGAAGGATCACGGCCTGCGCATCGATCTCGCCCTGGGTTCGGCCCCGGTCGCGCGCCGCACCGACGACGTGTGGGTCGACCGCGAGGCGCGGGCGTGCGCCCGTCCGTCGGACCATGCTCCGCTCGTGCTCGATCTGACCGGCCTGGATTAGCGTCGCCCCCATGCGTCGCCTTCTCGTCCCGCTCGTCGTTCTCGCCGTCCTCGCCGCCGCGTGCAGCGACGACACCGACGACGCCGCGCCCACGACGACCACGACCAGCACGACAACGACCAGCACGACAACGAGCACGACGACAACCACCACGACGCTCCCGACGATCGCGATTCCGGTGCCGGAGGCGAGCACCGTCGACGACGTGTTGGCCCTCGACCGGCCCGTCGTCATCGGCCACGCCGGAGGCGACCAGTCGTGGCCCCATTCGACGATGTATGCGTTCCGCGAGGCGGCGCTCGCCGGCACCGATGTGCTCGAGATGGACGTGCAGCTCACCGGCGACGGCGTCCTCGTCGTGCAGCACGACGACACCGTCGACCGCACCACCGAGACCACCGGTCGGGTCCGCGACCTCACCTACGACGAGCTCCAGGCGCTGGACAACGCCTACTGGTGGTCCGACGAGTGGAGCAGCCACGAGCGTCCCGACGAGGCCTACATCCACCGCGGGATCCGCACCGGCGAGGTCGCGCCGCCCGACGGATACACCGGCGACGATTTCCGGGTCGAGACGTTCGAGGCGATCGCGACCGCGTTCCCGAACCATGTGCTCGACGTCGAGATCAAGATCCCGTCCGGCGACGACGGCGAGGACGACCTCGCGTTCGCCATCGAAGGCGCCCGGGTGCTCGCCGACGAGATCGCGGCCCTGGGCCGCACCGATTCCGTGATCGCGGTCAGCTTCAGCGACGAGGTGATGGCCGCGTTCCACGAGTTCGCCCCCGGGGTCACGACGAGTCCCGGCACCGACCAGATGACCGCCTGGGGGCTCGGCGCCGGGGAGCTCCTGCCGACCGACCGCATCCTGCAGGTGCCCCCCTTCTTCGGCGATCTCGAAGTGCTCGAAGTGCCGGGACTCCTCGACAAGGCGAAGGCCGAGGGCCTGGCCGTGTGGGTGTGGCCGAGCGACGCGGGTTCCCAGGAGAACGCCGACTACTACGCATCGCTCGTCACCACCTACGGGATCGACGGCATCATCGCCGGCCATCCGGAGATCGCGGTCGAGCGCTATCGGGCCGAGGGCTTCATCCCGTAGGCCGGTGGCCGTTCAGACGCCGATGTCCTCGTTCCACAGCTCGGGCTCGTCGGCGATGAAGGTGCGCATCATCGACACGCAGCGATCGTCCTCGGCGAGGACCACCTCGACGCCGCGTGAGGCCAGCAGTTCCTCGCCCCCGAGGAAGGTGACGTTCTCGCCGATGACCACCCGGGGAATGCCGTAGAGCAACGCGGCGCCGGTGCACATGTCGCACGGCGACAACGTCGTGTAGAGGGTCGCCTCGGCGTAGGTGCTCGCGGGCAGACGACCGGCGTTCTCGAGGCAGTCCATCTCGGCATGGAGCACCACGCTGCCCTGCTGGACGCGGCGGTTGTGACCGCGACCGACGATCTCGCCACCGACCATGAGCGCCGACCCGATCGGGATCCCGCCTTCCGCCCGACCCGCCTCGGCCTCGGCGATCGCCGCATCCAAACCGCGCTGATCGTCCTCACTGAGTGCCATGGCGCGATGCTATTCGCCACCTCCTTTTGGGTCGAACGACCCAGAGATTCGGGTCAAGTGATCCAGGCAACATGCCGTAGCCAGGTCCATGGCAAACGGGCGTGTGCGTGGCGCATTGATGGCAGGAGCGATTCTCGCTCCCCTCCTCGCGTTCTCGCAGACCACGCCGGCCGCCGCGGCGAACGAACCGTGGATCGACACCTCCGACCGGGCCGAGGTGCTGGCGTCGTACCTCGCCGAGTTCGAGCGGGAGGAGCCGGCCAGCGGCTACAGCGGCGACGTGGACACGTGCACGCCGGGCACCACCTCCCAGGCGTATCGGGACAGCATCGTGCAGCGGGTGAACTGGTACCGCCGCATGGCCGGCCTCGACACGGTCACCGAGCGCGCCTCCTACAGCACGGCCACCCAGCAGACCTCGATGATGATGTCGGCGGAGGGCAGCCTCTCCCACTCGCCGGGATCCGGCTGGGCCTGCCACACCTCGACCGGCGCGACCACGGCCGGCATGAGCAACCTCGCGCTCGGCGTGAACGGTCTCGGCGCCATCGACGCGTACATCCGCGATCCCGGCAGCAACAACCACGCCGTCGGCCATCGCCGGACCGTCCTCTACCCCCAGTTGCGCGAAATCGGCAGCGGCGACGTCGAGACCGAGAACGGGCACTGGGCGGCCAACACGCTCCACGTGTTCGACGACAACCTCTGGGGCGCCCGCCCCGAGGTGCGCGAAGCCCGCGACTTCGTGGCGTGGCCGCCGGCGGGGTACGTCCCCGCCGAGACCACGTGGGGACGCTGGTCGTTCTCGCTCTACGGCGGCGACTTCAGCACCGCGACCGTGACCGTCTCCGATTCGCTCGGCGCCATCCAGGTCAACGTCCTCGAACGCATCCAGCCCGAGAACCCCGCCAGTCGGATCGCCCCGGAGCCGTCGATCGTGTGGGCGGTCGGTGGTGACACCAACTCGACGCAGCTCCCGGAGCCGACCAACGGCGACGAGTGCTACACGGTGACGATCGGCGGCGTGAAGGTCGGCGGCGCCACCCAGCCGGACTTCATGTACGAGACGTGCCTCCTCGATCTCGACTTCGACCCGTCCGCCGCCCCCAGCGACCCGCCCGGCGACAACGACAACGACAACGACGGACCGTGTGACGGCATCGACTTCGACGTGTGGACCGTGCCGTGCTGGGCCGACGAGGGCAACACCCTCGGCAACTTCACGGACGTGACCGCCACCTGGCAGCGCGAAGCCGTTGCCTGGCTGGTCGGCAACGACATCACCACCGGCGTCAGTCCCACCCGCTTCGACCCGGACGCCGCGCTGACCCGCGCCCAGGCCGCCACCATGATCTGGCGTCTCGTGGGCTCGCCCCCGCCGCCGAACGATGCGCCCCGCTTCGACGACGTGCCCGCCGGTGCGTACTACGAGCAGGCGGTGCGCTGGATGGCCCGCTACGGCGTCACCACCGGCACCTCCGCGAACCACTTCTCGCCGAACGCCCCCGCCACCCGGGCGGAGTTCGTGACCTTCCTGTGGCGCCTCGTCGACGAGCCGACCGTGAACGCGCCGATGCCGTTCGGCGACCTCACCGCCACCTGGCAGGTCGGCGCCGTGCGCTGGGCCGCCCACACGGCGATCACCACCGGCACGTCGTCCAACACGTTCGCACCGGACGCCACGGTCACCCGCGGCCAGGCCGCCGCCCTCCTGGCCCGCTTCGCCGACGCCGTCAGCTGACCTTCTGAAAGAGGAATCTCCCCCGCGAGAGGAACCTCCCCCGCGAGAGGAACCTCCCCCGCGAGAAGAACCTCCCCCGCGAGAGGAATCTCTGGTCACGAAAGGGTCGAAATCGACGGCGTGCTCGCCGTTCTGGCGACCCTTTCGTGACCAGAGATTCCAGCGTGAGGGAGACAGCTCGGGGGCGACCGTGAACCGGATCGGGGGGCGGTCTCGATAGAGGGGGTATGCGGTCCTCACTTCCCCCACCCCCACCTCCGGTCGGACCGCCGGCCGGCTCCACGCTCTCCACGCTCCCCCCGCCGCCGCCCCGGCCGGGTGCCGATCGGCGCCCGTTCCGGTGGCGGTTGGTGCGCTGGGTGCACATCGTCGCCCTGATCGTCGCCATCGCCGCGGGGATCTACTTCGGCCTCGAGGGTGCCGGCGCGATCCTCGCCCTGTTCATCATCGTCGTGCCGCTCGAGAAGCTGTTCCGACGACACGACCAGAAGATCCGCCGACCGGGTCTGCGCACGGATCTCACGTACGCGATGGTCTCGCCGGTCCTCAACGTCGCCCAGGTCGTCGTCGGCATCGCCATCGCCCTGCTGATCGTGCCGCTCTGGGTCCCGATGCTGCTGTTGCGGCCGCTCGTCATGGGCCAGCCGGGCTGGCTGATGGCGATCGAGGGCATCATCCTGCTCGACATCCTCATCTACTGGGCGCACAAGCTCAGCCACGAGGTCGGCTTCTTCTGGCGGTTCCATTCGATCCACCACAGCAGCGAGCGCATGGACTGGATCTCCGGGATCCGCGTGCATCCCTTCGACGGCGTGATCATCGCGGTGCCGGCCGTCATGCTCGTCGCCGCCGGCTTCCAGCTCGAGGTCGTCGGCGCCGCCGCGATCATCCAGGCCGTGATCGGCCTGTTCGCCCACGCCAACGTGCGCTGGCGGCTGCGGCCCCTCCACCGGATCGTGATGACGCCGGAGTTCCACCACTGGCACCACTCGAACACCCCCGAGTCGATCCACTCGAACTACGCCGTCTTCCTCCCGCTGTGGGACATGGTGTGGGGGACGTACTACATGCCCGCCGACCGGCGCCCGGAGGTCTACGGCAACGGCGAGAACACCCCGCCGAGCGTGCCCGGACAGCTGCTGGCACCGTTCCGTGCCCCCCTCCGGGACCGCTATCCGTTCCCCCCGACATGGAAGGCGCGGCTGCTGCGCTTCGTGCCCTTCCGCCGCCGGACCGTGGCGGCTTCGTAGCATGACGCTGGTGGCCACCGAACCCGCGGCGCCCGCCGCACCGGGCCCGGACGATCTCGACCTCGTCCGCCGCATCGGCACCGGCGATCGTGACGCGCTCGCCGCGCTCTACGAACGGCACGCGTCCTGGCTCACGATCCGGCTCGAGCGGCGCTGTGGGAACCGTGATCTCGTCGACACGGCACTGCAGGACACGTTCCTCGCGGTCTGGAAGCAGGCCGATCGCTACCAGCCGACGGGCGCGGTCGGCGCCTGGCTGTGGACGATCGCGATCCGCCGCCTCATCGACCAGCTGCGCAAGCGTCCACCTCCGCAGCCGGTCGAGGACGTCACGCCGCTCGCCGACGTCATCGTCCACGAGGTACCGATCGCCCTCGGCCACACCGAACTCGGCGCCGCCTTCGCCTCGCTCGACCCCGAACTCCAGGCCGTCCTCGCGGCCACCGCACTCGACGGGCTCACCAACAAGGAGGCCGCCCACCTCCTCGGCATCCCCACCGGCACCGTGAAGTCCCGCCTCGCCCGGGCTCGCCACATCCTCCAGGAGCAGCTGCGATGACCATCACCGACTTCGACGACGCCATGCGCCGAGCGGCCGAGCGACCCCGGTTGCTCACCGGCGCGGACTCCCCGACCGACACCGCCCGGCAGGCCGCGAACTTCGCCGCCATCACCGCCGAGCTCGACGCGCCCGCCCCGTCCCGCCTCGCTCGTCTGCTCCTGCGGCTCGGCGTGGGCGAGGGCAACGTCCCCCTCGTCACCGCCACGCCGGCGCTGCGCCGGTCCTGGATCATCTCGGTCCTCGTGGCGGTGCTGTTCGCCCTCTCCGCGGCGAGCAACAACACCGCGGACGGCGCCGACCGGATCGTGGCGTTCCTCACGCTGGCCCCGCTCATCCCGCTGGCCGGTGTCGCCCTGGCCTTCGGACCGGCCGTCGACCCGACCCACGATGTCGCCCTGGCCGCTCCGGTCGACGGCTTCCGTCTGTTCCTCGTCCGGGCGATGACGGTCGTGGCCGCGAGCACGCTCCTGCTCGTGCTCGTGTCGATGCTCGTCCCCGCCGGCGGCGCCCATCGCATCGCGTGGCTGCTCCCGGCGCTCGCCGCCACGTCGGTCACCATGGCGCTGGCCACCCGCTTCGACGCCCGCTTCGCGGCCGGCGGGGTCGCCATCGCGTGGCTCGCGATCGTCACCGTTGCCGTCGGGGCGACGAACACGGCCGACGCGTTCGGCCCGACCATGCAGGTCCTGAGCATGTTCGTCACCGCCGCCGCCGGCGTCGGCCTGTTCCAGCGGCGCCGTCGCCTCGATGTCATGTCGGACCGATGAGCCCGGTCGTCGCCGTCGACGGCATCCACCATCGCTACGGCACCAAGGACGCGCTCGCGGTCGAACGGCTGGTGTTCGAGGGCGGGTCGACCGCGGTCCTCGGGCCCAACGGCTCCGGGAAGACCACGCTGCTCCGATTGCTCGCGACCGTTGCCGAGCTCCAGACCGGCACCATCCGGGTGGACGACCTCGACCCGGTCGACGCGCTCCAGCGGACCGCCATCCGTCGCCGGCTCGGCTACGTGGCCCAACGCGACGGACTGCCGCCGCGCATGCGGGTCGGCGCGCTCCTCGACTATGTCGGCGCGCTCAAGGAGATCGACTCGGCCCGGCTGCGGCGCCGATGGACCGCGTGGGCGCTCGAGCGGGTGGATCTCGCGGACGTCGCCGGCGAGCGAATCGGCTCGCTCAGCGGCGGCATGCAGCGCCGCCTCTCCATCGCCCAGGCGCTGCTCGGCGGCCCCGATCTCCTCGTCCTCGACGAGCCGCTCGCCGGCCTCGACAGCGAACAGCGGGCCGCCGTGAGCAACCTGTTCGTCTCGCTGGCCGAGACCAGCACGATCATCTGTGCGACGCATCATGCCGAGGAGCTGGCGACGCTGTGCCATCGCGTCATCGTCGTGGACGGCGGCCAGCCGGTCTTCGTCGGCACGCCGGCCACGCTCGCCGACCAGGCGGCCGGCCGCGTTTGGGAGACCACGGCGCCGGACCACGGCGCAGTCAGCCGGGCCGTCGCGCCCGGTCGCTTCCGTTGCGTGGCCGATCGCATCCCCGCGGGTGAGCAGGCCGTGGTGCCGACCGTGGCCGACGGCTATCTCGCGACCGTGCGTCGATCCGCCTGAGTCCCGGTCTCCCCGATCACCAGGGCGATCCACAGCACGCCGCTCAGAAGGACGACGGCGAGCACGAACGCCGACGCGCTCAGCCCGATCGCGTCGGCGACCCAACCCACGATGAGCGGCCCGACGATGTGCCCGATCCCGGACAGGGTGTGGAAGCCGGCGATGAACGGCCCTGGCTCGTCCGGCGGAGCCATGTCGGTGCTGAGGGTCAGCATCGTGCCGGAGCTGAGGCCGTTGCCGATGCCCATCACGATCCCGGCGACGACGGCCACGGCGACCGTGTCGGCCATCGACAACACGATCAGTCCGACGGCCATCAGCGAGAAGGCCGGCACCATGCACGCGAGCCGACCCCGCCGGTCCATCAACCATCCCGACACCGGGAAGAGCAGGAAGTCCGCCGCCGTCCCCACCGCGACGAGGAGGCCGATCGCCGCGGCATCGAGCTGGAGGTCGTCGCCGATCAGGGGCACGACGATGTTGCGGCCGTCGCGCGCGGACGAGACCAGCAGCGGGCCGAGCGACGCGACGAGCAGCAGCCGGCGATGGCGCCACAGCGAGTCGCGCACGCTGATGCGGTCGGCCCGCTCGGCGATCGGATGGGGGTCCCGACCTCCCGGCAGCACGAGGGGAAGCGTGCCGAGCAGCGTCAGGCCGCCCGCGAGGACGAACGTGGGGTTCGCCCCGAAGCGGTCGTAGGTGAACCCGCCGATGATCGGCCCGATGACGAACGTCAGCCGGTGCATGCCTCCGACGAGCGAGTTGACCCGGCCGCGCATCCCGACGGCGACGGTGCGGGCGACCACCACCTGGCGGGACTGGGTGATCGAGGTGAAACCAGTGCCCCAGGCGATGCGGAGCACGACGAGCACGATGACGGCGGAGGAGATCCCGAGAAGCGCGGTCGTGACCGCGCACAGCACCACACCGATCGCGAGCAGCTTGTCCGTGCCCCGACGCTCGGCGAACGAACTCGCCGGGAGGCCGCCGAGGGCGAGCCCGATGCCGCCGGCCGCCGTCACGAGGCCGATCAGCGACAGGCGCAGTCCCTGTTCCTCCAGATAGACGGGGAAGATGGGGAGCAGGATGCCCGCGCCGAGGGTCACCATGCCCCACGGCAGGTAGACGGGGACGAGCAGGCGTCGGACCTCGCGCGGCAACGATGGGGGCGGGTTCACGGGTCAGTCCGGCACGTGTGTGTCGGTCCCGACCACCGCCGGCTCGAACCGGGCTGACCAGTGGTAGCCCGCCAGGTCGGCGAACGGGTCACCGTCGAGGGCATCGCCGAAGGCGACCACCATGCGGCGCTGCGTCGGGTCGATTCCCTCGTCCCAGGCGGACGGCATCACCGGGGCGGCCGTGCGCAGGACGAGCACCACGTCGGCGTCGGGCCGGGGTGCGTCGGCGTCAGCCCAACCGACGGCAACCGACGCGTAGCGACGGTCGAGGACCAGCGCCGGCGGAACGCCACCCGGCCCGGCGGACGCCGACTCGACCGAGTAGGTCCACGTGTGGAGGTGCTCGCGTTCGGTGAACAGCCGGTCGTCCTCCCGGGCCGCGACCATCTGGTCGACCGCGAACGCCTCGCGGGCCTCGTCGAAGCCGGGCAGCACGAAGTAGAGCGCGAGATGGAGTCGCTGGGCCGGCTCGATGAACCGCGCCGCACTGAACACGCCGGGCGCGGCCGCGGCGGTCGTGTAGAAGTGGTCCCGCTCGTACCAGTGGTTGAACGCGCGGTCATGGCCGTCGGTCGGCCGGATCAGCGCGAAGAGCACCGAACCGATGCGCACCACACCGTCGTCATCGACCACCCGCTCGCTCGTCCCCACCACGAGAGCATGCCAAAGGAGACGCACCCGACGCGGCCACATAGGGTCTGCGGCCATGGCTCCTCAGGATCAACGGTTCCCCGAACTCGGCTTCTACACGCTCGCCGGCCAGGCGAAGTCGTCACGCGATCTCCTCGATCAGGTCCGGGCCGGCGAGGAGATGGGCTTCGGGTGGGCGTTCATCTCGGAGCGCTACGACAAGAAGGAGGCCGCCACGCTGTCCGGCGCCGCGGCCGCGGTGTCGGAGCGCATCGGCATCGCGACGGCCGCCACGAACCACAACACCCGTCACCCGATCGTGACCGCCGGCTACGCCCGCACCATGCAGTCGCTCACCGGCGGGCGATTCGTGCTCGGGTTGGGCCGCGGCATCGACCGTCTCCAGGATGCGTTCGGCATCGACCGGATCACCACCGCGCAGATGGAGGACTTCGCCGGGATCATGCGCCGGTTGTTCCGCGGCGAGGCGGTGATCGGCCACGACGGACCGGCCGGAAAGTACCCGGTGCTGCACATCTCCTCGGAGTTGGACGAGCACCTCCCGATGGGGCTCACCGCGTTCGGCCCGAACTCGCTCGCCCTCGGTGGTCGCTGCTTCGACCAGGTCGTGCTCCACACGTTCTTCACCGACGAGACCACCGCCCGGGCGGTCGAGACCGTCAAGACCGCGGCCGAGCAGGCCGGCCGCGACCCCGGCGAGGTGCAGGTGTGGTCGTGCTTCGCGACGATCGGTGACCACATCCCCGAGGAGCAGCGGCTGATGAAGACGGTCGGACGGCTCGCCACCTACCTGCAGGGCTACGGCGATCTCCTCGTCCGCACCAACGGGTGGGATCCCGCCGTCCTCGAACGGTTCCGGGCCGATGAGGTCGTGGCGAACCATCAGGGCGGGCTCGACGTGTCCGGGACGACCGATGTCCTCGAGCACGTCGCCACCCTGATCCCCGACGAGTGGCTCGCCCCGATGGCCGCCGGGTCGCCGGAGCAGTGCGTCGCCGCGATCCGAGGTCAGCTGGATCTCGGCTGCGACGGCGTGATCCTCCACGGCGCCACGCCCGACGAACTGGCGCCGATCGTCGCCGCCTACGCGAGGTGATCCAGTAGCTCGTGGAGCGGGCCGATCACGATGTCGGCAACATCCACGAGGTCGGCGCGGCCGCCGTAGAGCACCGTGATTGCGCCGGCTGCGGCGCCGGCTCCCGTGTCGGTGCTCGAATCGCCGACCATCGCGACATCGCTCGGATCCAGACCCATGGCCGCGGCCGCGGCGACGACCATGCCGGGTGCGGGCTTCTCGCCGTGGCCGGACTCGACGCCGTAGATCGCGGTGAAGTGCTCGCGCCAGCCGAGCTGTGCCATCTGGATCGCCGCCCGCTCCGCGTTGTCGTTCGTCGCCACTGCCATGGGGATGCCGCGGGCGCGGAGTGCGTCGAGGAGCTCGCCGGCCCCGTCCTCCGGTGTGGGCACCGCCGGCATGTAGCGCGTGATCGACTCGTCGATCTCGTCGACGAGCGCGGCGTCGCCGACCGGGCGCCCGATCAGCACCGCGAGCTTGTCTGCGAACTGGGCGCTGGAGTCGGCCACGAACGGCGAGTCGTCCAGGATGCGGCCGGCGTCCCGGTCGAATCCGAGCTCCCGGTCCAGCACGGCGGTGAGGTCGGCGTCGGCGTCGGCGAACTCGGCGAGCACCGTGCCGAACGTCGCGTCCCAGGTGGCATGGAAGTCGAGCAGGGTTCCGTCCTTGTCGAGGACGACGCCCTTGATCCGCCGCGAGGAGTGCACCGGTGGACACTAGGCGGCACGTGGACGCTGCGTCCGCCCGCGGCACGAACCCACCGCGACGCAGCCTGAACCCCGCCGGGATCGGGCTGCGGATGGCGACGATCGCGGACCTTTTCTCGGCCCGCCGTCTGAGGCAGAGTGTCGGACCATGGCCCGACGCACCCGACCCGCGAAATACTCGGCGTTCGGTCTCGTCCGCCGGGGCATCACGAAGCAGTCGTGGCCGCGGGTCTGGCGCGAGCCCGACTGGAAGTCCGCGTACGACGTCGTGATCATCGGCGGCGGTGTCCACGGCCTCGCCACCGCCTACTACCTCGCGGCGAACCACGGCATCACCAACGTGGCCGTCGTCGACAAGGCGTATCTCGGGTCCGGCGGCAGCGGGCGCAACACGGCCATCGTGCGGTCCAACTACCTGACCCCGGAGGGCGTCGCGTTCTACGACCGCTCGCTGACCCTCTACAACTCGATGTCGATCGACCTGAACCTCAACGTGATGTTCAGCGAGCGCGGCCACATGACACTGGCCCACACCGACAGCGCCCTACGGACGATGAACTGGCGGGCCGAGGTCAACAAGCTCCAGGGCATCGACTCGTCGGTGATCGCGCCGCGCGAGATCAAGAAGCTCGCGCCGTCGCTCGACGTGTCGCCGGACACCCGCTATCCGATCCTCGGCGCCCTCTACCATCCGCCGGGCGGCACGATCCGCCACGACGCGGTCGTGTGGGGGTACGCCCGGGGCGCGGACGCACACGGCGTCGACCTCCATCAGAAGACCGAGGTGCTCGACATCCTGTGCGAAGGCGGCGAAGGCCCGGACGGCAAGGGGCCCGGCGGCCGCGTCACCGGCGTGCGCACGAGCCGGGGCGACATCACTGCGCCGATCGTCGTGAACTGCACTGCCGGCTGGGCGAGCACCATCGCCGGAATGGCGGGCGTGCGGCTGCCGATCACGACCCATCCGCTCCAGGCCGCCGTCACCGAGCCGGTGAAGATGTTCCTCCCGACGGTCGTCGTCTCCGGCTCGCTCCATGTCTACGTGAGCCAGACCGATCGCGGTGAGCTGGTGTTCGGCGCGTCGGTCGATCCCGTCGCGACCTACAACATGGGCGGCACCCTCGAGTTCACCGAGGAGCTCGCCGGCCACGTCCTCGAGCTGATGCCCGGCCTCTCCAAGATGCGGCTGCTGCGTCAGTGGGCCGGTCTGTGCGACATGACGCCGGACTACTCGCCCGTGATGGGTCCGACGCCGGTCGACGGCTTCTTCGTCGATGTCGGGTGGGGCACCTACGGCTTCAAGGCGGGGCCCGTCTCCGGTGAACAGATGGCCGCGTGCGTCGCGACCAACCGGACGCCGGAGCTCATCGAGCCGTTCGCACTGAGCCGGTTCACGGACGGCGCACTGGTCGGCGAGAAGGGCGCGGCGGCGGTGGGTCACTGATGCTCCTCGTCCCCTGTCCGAACTGCGGACCCCGCAACGCCGCCGACCTCACCTACCGGGGCGAGTCACATCCCCGCCCCGACCCCGGCACCGCGACCAAGCACGAGTGGCGCACCTACCTCTACCTGCGGGACAACCCGTCCGGGTGGCTCCGGGAGTCGTGGTACTGCTCGTCGGGCTGCCGCACCCACTTCCAGATCGAACGCCACACGCTCACCGGCGAGATCCGCACGCCGCCACTCCCCGGCTCGAAGACGGCGGGCGGCACATGAGGATGCGGCTGACGTCCACCGCGGGCGAGATCATCGACCGGTCCACGGTCCTCGCGTTCACGTGGAACGGGAAGAAGCTCGAAGGCTTCGCGGGCGACACGATCGCGTCGGCGCTCCTCGCCAACGGCGTGACCGTGCTGAGCCGGTCGATGAAATACCACCGTCCCCGCGGCGTCTTGACCGCTGACTTCTGGGATCCGAACGCGACCGTGCAGGTCGGCGACGAGCCCAACGTACGGGCCGCTCACCGTCGGCTCGAGGCCGGAATGGCCGTGACGGCCCAGAACACGTGGCCGTCGCTGCGGGTCGACGCGAAGGCGGCGAACGGGCTCGTCGGTCGGTTCCTCACCGCCGGCTTCTACTACAAGACGTTCATGAAGCCGGCCGCACTGTGGCCCCGCTACGAGAAGGTGCTGGCCACGTTCGCCCCCGGCGGCCGCGTCGATCTCGACACCGCGCACGGCTATCACGACAAGCGCTACGCCCACCCCGACGTGGTGGTGGCGGGGGGCGGGCCGGCCGGGCTCGCCGCCGCGATCGCGGCCGTCGAGGGTGGCGCCTCGGTCATGCTCGTCGAGCACGAGTACCAGGTCGGTGGTCATCTGTGCTGGGGCACGGACGACGACCGGGCCGTCGCGGCGCGGCTGCGCGTCGAAGCCGAAACGCTCGGGGTCGAGATCCTGACCGACTCGACGGTCACGGGCCGCTACGAGGACAACTGGATCGCGATCGCCCAGCGCAGTCACCCGATCGCGGTCGAACGCCTGATCAAGGCGCGGGCGAAGACGCTCGTCGTCGCCGCGGGCACCATCGAGCGGCCCTACGTGTTCGCCGGCAACGACCTCCCCGGCGTGATGACCTCCGGCGCGGTCCTGCGGCTGATTCGGATGTACGGCGTGAAGCCGGGGAGCCGCGCGGTGGTCCTCAGTGCGAACGCGTCGGGCGACGCCGCGATCGACGCGCTGGCCGACGCCGGCGTCGACGTCGCCCACGTGATCCGACCCGACGATGCCGCCGCGCTGGCAAAGGCCACCGGCTCGAAGCGGGCACTGCGCCGGGTCCACCTCACGGACGGCACCACGATCGAGGCGGACCTCCTCGTCACCGCGGTTGGGTGGACGGCCCCGACGACACTGCTCAACATGGCCGGCGACCGGCCGGTTTACGACCCGGCCGCGGCCCGCTTCTTCCCGGGCACGCCGCCCGACAACGTGCTCGCGACCGGTGGCATCGCGGGCGACGGCTCTCGTGACCAGCTGATCGCCCACGGCCGGGCGACGGGCGCGCTCGCCGCCGCCCGCGCCGCGGTCGTTCGCCACCGACTCCAGGCGACGACCGCCCGGGCCGTCGCCGTCGACGGGCCCGAGCGGGTCTTCCCGGACGACGATCGTGCGCCGCTGGCGCGCGCCCCGCACCCCGAGCTGTACCGGGCGTCGACCCACGGGATCGTCGACTACTCCGAGGACGTCTCGTCGAAGGACCTGGTCGGCGCGGCCGACGAGGGATTCGATTCCGTCGAGCTCCTCAAGCGGTTCACCACCGCGACGATGGGTCCGTCGCAGGGGAAGCTCGAGACGGTCAACACGGTCGCCGTCCTCGCCGAGGCACGGGGCGAGACGATCGCCGAGGTCGGCACCACGGTGTGGCGGCCGCCCTACGCCCCGATCACGCTCGGCGCCCTCGGAGGTCGGGTGTTCGAACCCGTGCGGGTGTCATCCATCCAGCCCTGGCACGAGGCCAACGGGGCCACACCGATCCTCGCGGGTCAGTGGATCCGCCCGGAGCACTACGGCGACCCCGCCGAGGAGGTGCGCAACACCCGGACCAACGTCGGGATCACCGATGTCACGCCGCTCGGCAAGCTGGACCTCCAGGGGCCCGACGTGGCGAAGCTGCTCAGCCTGCTCTACACGAACAAGTGGATGCAGCTCGCCGTCGGGGGCGTCCGCTACGGGATCATGTGTGCCGAGGACGGCGTGGTGCTCGACGACGGCGTCACCGGTCGGCTGGGCGACGAGCACTACCTGATGACCACCACCTCCTCCGGCGCGGCGACGGTGTGGAACTGGATCGAGATGTGGCTCCAGACGGAGCGTCCGGACTGGCAGGTCCACGTCACTCCGGTCACCACCGGGCTCACGTCGATCAACATCGCCGGCCCCCGATCCCGCGAGCTGCTCGGCCGGCTGACCGACGACATCGACCTGGATCCGGAGGCGTTCGGCTACATGCAGGTCCGCACCGGCGCGATCGCCGGGGTCGACGAATGCATCACCTGGCGGATCGGCTTCACCGGGGAGCTCTCCTACGAGATCCACGTACCGTCCCAGCACGGGCTCCACGTGTGGGAGCAGTTGCTCGACCGGGGCGCCGACCTCGGCGTGTCACCGTTCGGCCTCGAGGCGCAGCGGATCATGCGGCTCGAGAAGGGCCACTTCATCGTGGGCCAGGACACCGACGGTCTGAGCAAGGCGCCGACCACCGCGATGTCGCCCCTCCTGAAGCTCGACAAGGACGACTTCGCCGGCAAGCCCGAGGTCGCCTGGTCGCTCGACGAGCCCTACCCGGTCATCGTCGCGGTGCAGCCGACCGACCCGACGGTCGTGCCCGAAGAGGCATGCCAGATCCTGCGCGACGGGACCAACGAGATCGTCGGCCGGATCACGTCGTCGCGGTTCTCGCCCACGCTCGACCGGTCGATCTGCCTCGCCCAGGTCGCCCCGGAGTTCGCGGGCGCCGGAACCGAGCTGACGGTGCTGCTCGTGAGTGGCGAGCGCGTCACCGCCCGGGTGATGGAACACCACGCCCACTTCGACCCGGAGGGGAACCGGCTCCGTGGCTGATCTCACCCTGACCGACCTCACCGCCACCACGAAGACGACCATCCGGGCCGCGGACGGCACCGGCGCGGCGAGCGCCCTCGGCCTGCCGTTCGGGTCGGCGGCGCGGACGGAGAACGGCGACCTGGTCGTCCACATCCGCCCCGACGAGTGGCTGATCCTCGGCTCGGCGGCGACGGTCGACGCCCTCGATCTCTCCGGGTTCGTCAGCCGGATCGACACCACCCACTCGCGGCTGCTGTTCCGGCTGACCGGCGCGGAGGCCGCCCGGGTGATGGAGAAGGTGTGCTCGCTCGACTTCGCCGACCACATGACGCCGGACGGCGCCTGCGCCGGCGCATCGGTCGCGAAGGTGACCTGCGACATCGTGCGCGATGACGTGTCGTTCGGAGATGCGGCGGGAACCCGCTCCTATCTGATCCTCGCCGACACCTCGTACCGCGACTACCTGCGGGGCGCGCTCGACGACGCCATGACGGAGTTTCACAGAGTGCGCTGACACCACCGGCTGCCCTACGGTCGCGCCATGGAACCGGGACAATTCGAGGGGACCATCAGCCGTTGGCGCTACGACGCCGAGCCGTGGTGGCCCGACCCGGTCCGGCCCGCCGAGGACGCGCCGAACGTCGTGGTCGTGCTCCTCGACGACGTCGGCTTCGCCCAGACCGGCCCCTACGGCTCCGACATCGAGACGCCGACGATCGACCGGCTCGCCGCCGGCGGGTTGACGTTCACGAACTTCCACACGACTGCCCTGTGCTCGCCCACCCGGGCCTGTCTGCTGACGGGCCGCAACCACCATTCCGTCGGTATGGGCCGCATCACCGATCTCGCCACCGGGTTTCCCGGCTACGACGCCACCATCTCGCGGGCCAACGGCTTCCTGCCCGAGATGCTCGTCCCCGCGGGCTATGCGGCGACGATGGTGGGCAAGTGGCACCTGACCCCGCGCGACCTCCAGCACCTCGGCGCCGACCGCACGACCTGGCCCCTCGGCCGGGGCTTCCAACGGTGGTACGGCTTCTTCGAGGGCGAGAACCACCAGTTCGGCCCGTCGTTGATGCACGACAACCATCAGGTGCCGCCGCCCGGCGGATACGACGACGGCTACCACCTCACCGAGGACATGATCGACCACGCGATCGACCATGTGACCGACGTGCGCAATGCCGACCCCGACAAGCCGTTCCTGCTGTATGTCGCTCCCGGCGCCTGCCACTCCCCGCACCAGGCGCCGCCCCGCTGGCTCGAGCACTACCGCGGCCGGTTCGACGACGGGTGGGACGCCTGGCGCGAGGCCTGCTTCGAGCGCCAGGTCGAGACGGGGATCCTGCCCGCCCACGCCGAGCTCTCGGCCCGCCCCGACTGGGTCCCGGCGTGGGACGACCTCAGCGACGACGAGCGCCGGGTGTCGGCCCGCTACATGGAGGCGTTCGCCGCCATGCTCAGCCACACCGACGAGCAGCTCGGCCGCCTCGTCGACCACCTCGAGACGACGGGGGATCTCGACAACACGCTGATCATGGTCCTCAGCGACAACGGCGCGAGCTCCGAGGGCGGCGTCGGCGGATCGCTCAACGACATCCGCCAGTGGAACGGCCTCGGCACGTCGTTGCGCGAGGCGGTCGAACGCATCGACGAGATCGGCGGTCCCCGGATCCACAACAACTATCCGTGGGGGTGGACGGTGGCCGGCAACACCCCGTTCCGGCGGTGGAAGCGGGAGGTCCACGAAGGCGGCGTCGCCGACCCCCTCGTCGTCCACTGGCCGGCCGGCATCGCGGACCGCGGTGAGCTCCGCCACCAGTACGTCCACGCCATCGATCTGGCGCCCACGGTCCTCGAGGCCTGCGGCGTCGCCGCGCCGGACGCCATCGGCGGCGTCGACCAGCGTCCGATCGAGGGCGTGTCGCTGCGTGCGGTGCTCGACGACGCCGACGCCGACGAGATCCGGACGCTCCAGTACTACGAGATGCTCGGCTGCCGGGCGCTGTACCGCGACGGCATGAAGGCGGTCACCTACCACGAGATCCAGGCCGAGGAGCCCCGGCTGAGCGACGAGCGCTGGGAGCTCTACGACGTGCGGGCCGACCCGGCCGAGAACCACGATCTCGCGGCCGAGCGACCCGACGAGCTCGCCGAGATGGTCGAGCTCTGGTGGGCCGAGGCCGAGAAGCACCAGGTGCTCCCGGTCGACAACCGGCCGTTCAGCGAATGGACGACCGAGCGCCCGATCTCGACCGGGACGCGCGAGCACTATGTCTACCGACCGAGCTCGGGGATGGTGCCCGAGGAGACCGCCGCGGACGTCCGCAATCGCACGCATCGCGTGATCGCGGAGGTGGTCGTGGCCGACGGCGCGGCGGCCGACGGCAGCATCGTCAGCCAGGGGAACCTGCTCGGCGGGTGGTGCCTGTTCGCCGACGCCGGGCGGTTGGTGTGGCACTGCAACGTGGCGTCACGGCGTATCCATCGGGTCGACGCCGCCGTCGACCTGACACCGGGTCGTCACCGGATCGAGCTCGCCTACGACAAGACGACCGACATCGGGGGCCGGGCCACGCTGCTGGTCGACGGCGAGGAGGTCGCGACCGGCGACGTGTCGTGGCACTGTCTGACCCGCTGGTCGATGACGGGCGCCGGTCTGCGCGTCGGGACCGTCGATCCGCTCCCACCCGCCGACGACGCCGGCGCGGCGCGGGTCTTCTCCGGCACGATCGACACGGTGACGATCGAGGTGGACGGCACGGCGCATGCGGACCCGGAGTCCGACGTGGCCACCGCGATCGCCGCCCAATAGCAGCGACCGCTGGCTGGCGGCTGTGCCACGGGCGGTTACCGAGCGGTACCCTCGACGGCCATGGTTGGAACGCACGTCAAGTTCGGTGCCCTCGAGATCGCCCCGATTCTCCACGACTTCGTCGAGAGCCGACTCACCCCCGACAGCGGCGTGAGCGCGCCCGACTTCTGGGCCGCGCTGGAGGCAATCGTCGCCGACCTCGGCCCGCGCAACGCGACGCTGCTCGCCCGCCGCGACGATCTCCAGGCCCGGATCGACAAGTGGCACCGAGCCAACCGCGACAGCCACGACCACGCCGCCTACGTCGAGTTCCTCCGCGGTCTCGGCTATCTCGACGACGCACCGGCCGACGTCGCCATCCAGACCACGAACGTGGACATCGAGATCACCTCCGTCGCCGGCCCCCAGCTCGTCGTGCCCCTCGACAACTCGCGCTACGCCCTCAACGCGGCCAACGCCCGCTGGGGCAGCTTCTACGACGCGCTCTACGGCACCGACGTGATCAGTGACGACGACGGCGCCGAGGCGGGCCGCGGCTACAACCCCGTGCGGGGGGCCAAGGTGATCGCCCACGCCCGGGCGTTCCTCGACACGCACTTCCCGCTCGCAACGGGCAGCCATGTCGACGCGACCGGCTACTCGGTCGTCGACGGCGCCCTGGTCGTCGCGCTCGGCGACGACACCACGGGCCTCGCCGACCCGACCCAGTTCGTCGGCCACGCCGGAGACGCCGCCGATCCCCGCTCGGTTCTCGTCCGCAAGCATGGGCTCCACGCCGACATCCGCATCGATCGCACCGACACGATCGGGAAGGACGACGCTGCCGGCATCGCCGACATCGATCTCGAGTCCGCCGTGTCCACGATCATGGACTGCGAGGACTCCGTGTCGGCCGTGGACGCCGACGACAAGGTCGTCGTCTACGGCAACTGGCTCGGCCTGATGCGGGGCGACCTGGTGAGCACGTTCCAGAAGGGCGGCGAGACGATGGAACGCACCCTCAACGGAGACCGCCACTACACCGCGGCCGACGGCTCCGACCTCACGCTCCAGGGTCGGTCGCTCATGCTCGTGCGCAACGTCGGCCATCACCTCACCACCGACGCGGTGACCCACGAGGGCGCGCCGATCCCCGAGACGATCCTCGATGCGATGGTCACCGCCCTCGCCGGCAAGCACGACCTGCTCGGCAACGGGTCGTTCCGCAACAGCCGCCAGGGCTCGATCTACATCGTCAAGCCGAAGATGCACGGCCCGGACGAGGTCGCCTGGGCGTGTGACCTCTTCAGCCGGGTCGAGGACGCGCTCGGCCTCGACCGCCACACGCTCAAGATGGGGATCATGGACGAGGAGCGACGCACGTCGCTCAACCTCGCCGCTGCCATCGAGCAGGCCAAGGACCGCATCGTCTTCATCAACACCGGCTTCCTCGATCGCACCGGCGACGAGATCCACACCGATATGGAAGCCGGCCCCGTCCTGCCGAAGGGCGAGATGAAGGGTGCCACCTGGCTGCTCGCCTACGAAGACGCCAACGTCGACACCGGTCTCGCCTGTGGGCTGCAGAACCGGGCGCAGATCGGCAAGGGCATGTGGGCCAAGCCGTCCGAGATGGCCGAGATGGTGGAGACGAAGGTCGGGCATCCGTCGGCCGGCGCCACCTGCGCCTGGGTGCCGTCGCCGACCGCGGCGACCCTGCACGCCACCCACTACTTCGACGTGAACGTCGCCGCTCGCCAGGAGGAGCTGCTGTCGCGCACACCGCGTGCGGTCGACGACCTCACCGCGATCCCGTTGCTGGATCGCGACCTCACCCCCGAGCAGGTCCAGATCGAGCTCGAGAACAACTGCCAGTCGATCCTCGGCTACATCGTCCGCTGGGTCGGTCTCGGCGTCGGATGTTCGACCGTGCCCGACATCGAGGACGTCGGGTTGATGGAGGATCTGGCGACGCTGCGGATCTCCAGCCAGCACGTCGCGAACTGGCTGCACCACGGCGTCCTCACCGAGGACCAGGTGCGCGATGCGATGGGCCGCATGGCCGCAAAGGTCGACGAGCAGAACGCCGACGACCCCGAGTACCCGGCGATGGCGGCAGACCTGGCGGGTTCGATCCCGTTCAACGCCGCGCTCGAACTCGTACTCGGCGGCCGCGACGAGCACAACGGCTACACCGAACGCATCCTCCGCAAGAACCGCCGCGCCATGAAGGCCGCCGCCACCACCTGACCCCCGGGCCCCGGACCCCCGGGCCGCCCACACAAGCAATCTCTGGTCACCAAAGGGTCGAACCGGCGCCGTTTTCGGCCGATCAATCGACCCTTTGGTGACCAGAGATTGCAGGGGGTGGGGGTGCGACGTTGTCGACCCAGGCGCGGACGGTCGCCCACGCGGCAGCGACCTCGGGGATGTACGTCCCCATGCCCTGAAAGCCCTGGGCGACGGCGGGGACGACGTCGACCGTCGCCGCGTCGGACCGCGCTGCGACCACATGAGCACCGGGCAGACAGGGGTCGACCTCGCCTGTCTGGAGGAGCATCGGCGGGAGCCCGCGGAGATCCGCATTGACGACCGAGACCAGCGGGTCGGCGGGGTCGCCGCTCGGGCCGACATAGTCACGCGCCCGCAGCCGCATCCAGTCCGGGTTCACGAACGGGTCCTCGTTGGCGGCGGCAGTCACACCGTCGGCGACGAGGTCGTACCAGCCCCCGAAGCCGACGAACCCGGCCGGCAACGGCCGACCCGCGTCGCGCTGGCGGACCATGGTTGCCACGGCCATGCCGCCGCCACAGCTGTCCCCCATGAAGAGCGTGCGCGTCGGGTCGTGACCCTCGGCGAGCAACATCTCGTGGGCCGCGACCAGTTCGTCGAGCTGGGTCGGAAACCGCGTTTCGGGGGCGAGTGAGTACTCGACGACGAACACCGCGAGGCCGCACTCGAGGGCGACGCTCGCGGCCCAGAAGGCGCACATCTCGGCCGTCGACGTGACGAACCCGCCGGAGTGGGCGAACAGGACGACACGGTCGTCACCGCCGTCCGAGGGCCGGATCCACAACCCGAGGTCGTGCGGTTCGAGGGTCACCCCGTCACCGACCGGCTGACCGTGCACGAAGTCGAACTTGGCGCGGATCTCCTCGAGCGAATCGGCCGGATTCGAGAAGTCCGGGGGGATCAGCTCGACGATCGCTTCGTACTCGTCGCTCCCACGGGCGCGCACCATGTCAGAGCACGACCGACGGGTCGGGCACGAGATCCCGGGCCAGCCACTGGAACTGGCGCCATCCCACATGCCACGGGCCGAGCGTGGCCTCGACCTCCTTGGCCGCCTCGTCGCTGATCGCCGGGGCGTCCGGTGCCTTCACGTGGACCTCGGCGACCCGCTCGGCCATCACGAACCAGCCGACGGCCTCCGCCGGCGAGTGTCCACCCGTCAGCAGCCCGTGGTTGCGCAGGATGCAGACCTTGTTGGTGCCGAGCGCCTCGGCGATCCGATAGCCGCCGTCCGTCGTCAGCACCTCGAGATCCTGACCCTCGTAGAGCGCCTGATCGAACACGAGCGCGCACGACTCCTGACTGATGGCCCGGAACGGCTGCACGTTGGCCGACCACGGCGTGCCGAAGCCCGTGTGGGTGTGGGCGGCGGACGCGAGGTGGGGGTGGGTGTCCAGGATCGGATGATGGATGCAGTAGCCCGCGTGGTTGATGCCGTTCTCCGTCGGGCCCATCACGCCCGAACCATCGGGGCCGATCAGCGTCAGGTTGTGGATCGTCGCCGCCCAGAACGGGATGCCGTAGCCGAGCACCCAGAAGTGATCGGTGAGGATCGGGTCCCGGGCGGTGATGTGGCCGTCGCCGAGCTGCCCCCACCGCATCCGGGCGAAGATGCGGTAGCCGATCGCGACCTCCCACTTCCGGAGAAGACGCAACTCGTCGAGATCATCGATCTCGGGCGGCGTCATGTCGTAGGTGATGTCCGGATACCGGTCGAGCGCGAGCGCCATCGCCCGAGCGTAGAGCGCGGCTCAGATGCCGGGTAGTCCCTGCTGATCCTGTTCGTGGTTCAACAGCCAGCGCTTCGTGTCGAGTCCGCCGGCGAATCCGGTGAGGGACCCGTCGGCGCCGACGATGCGATGGCACGGGAGGATCACGGGGATCGGGTTGCGGCCGTTCGCCGCGCCGACCGCCCGGAACGCCCCCGGACGGCCGATCGCGTCGGCCTGCTCGCCATAGCTCCGCGTCTCGCCGTAGGGCACGGTCGCCAACGCCCGCCAGGCATCGACCTGGAAGTCGGTGCCCTGCAGGTCGAGGGGCACGTCGAAGTCGCGCCGCTCGCCGGCGAAGTACTCACCGAGCTGCGTGGCGGCCCGCTCGAGCGTCGGATCGTCGGTGACCTCGGGCAGATCGGGTGCCAGACCGACGTCAGCGGGCTCCTGGCCCTCGAAGAGGACGAAGGCCAGACCGGCCTCCGAGGCGACGAGGGTGAGCTCACCGATGGGACTCTCGATGTGACGGATGTTCATGACTGCTCCCGGGTGAGGGGGTCGGACAGGCTCGCCCAGAGGTGCTGGGCGGCCAACGATCGGTGCGGACTCCACGCGGCCGCGAGGTCGTCGACCTCGTCGGCGCTCGGCGGCTCGTCACGGTCCAGCAGAGCGCCGACCGCGTGACGGATGCCGAGGTCACCCGACGGTAGAACGTCCGGGTCGCGGGTGGCCCGCATGGCGACGACATCGGCCGTCCACGGCCCGATACCGGGCACGCCGAGGAGCTGGTCGCGCACTGCGGGGCCGGCTGACAGGTCGACGGTGCCGTCGAGGACGGCGGCGGCGAGAGCGGCGATCGTGCGGACGCGCGATCCCGGCATGCCGAGGCCGTCCGGGTCGAGGTCGACCAGGGCGTCCGCGGTCGGGAACAGCCGGTCGAGGCCCAGCACGGCGCCGGGCAGCCGAGCGCCGTGACGTTCGACGATGCGCCCGGTGACGGTGGTCGCACCCACGACGGACACCTGTTGACCGACGATGACCCGCACCGCGGTCTCGAACCGATCCCAGCCACCGACGACCCGGAGCCCGCGCTGGCGCCGGACGATCGGAGCGATCAGCGGGTCCGCCAGGAGGTGGTCCTCCGCAGCCCGCACATCGTCGTCGAGGCCGAACATGGATCGGACCCGGGCGACGTCGTCGATGATCGAGTCGAACGTGGGGAGGTGGGCGGTGAGCTCGAGATGGGCGTCCGTGCCGGCGAGGTCCACCTCGATGACGCCGGGATTGCCGCAGACCTCGAGCGTCCGCCGATACACGGATCCGTCCACGAGTTCGACACCCGGGGTGACCCGGGGCCGCAGGTGCCGAAGCGCCGCTTCGCGGTCGAGCGGCTCGACGAACGGGAGCCGGAGACGGAGTCCGCCATCCGCAGTCATCACATCACCGCCGCGGCGCTTCTTGCGCAGTTCGCTCGGTGTGAACCGGAAGATCGCCTCGACGACGCGCGACATCTGGCGGACGCTGCCGAACCCGGCCGCGCCGGCGATCACCGGCATCGAGAGATCGGTCTCGTCCAGCAGCCGGCGGGCGAAATGGGCCCGCCGCGACCGACCGACGAACGCCGGCGTCGCGCCGACATGCAGCTCGAAGAGCCGGCGCAGCTGGCGGGTCGAGTAGCCGACCCGGTCGGCGAGGGCAGCCTCGTCGAAGCGGTCCAGGAAGCCGTCGCTGATCAGCCCGAGCGCCGTCGCGACCGCCGCGGGCACGCCGGCCGGTGGCGTCGGCGGGAGGTGTCGATCGGGGCGGCACCGCAGGCACGACCGGTAGCCGGCGGCCTCCGCCGCGACCGGCGAGGCGAACGGCGAGACGTTCTTCGGGTCCGGACGGGCGCTGCAGCTCGGCCGGCAGTAGATGCCGGTGGTCGCCACCGCGCTGACCGTCGTTTCTCGCGTTGCCATGTCCGCAGTATGCCCGACGTCCTCGGACATATTCGGACATCCGTGGGAACCGGGAGAAGGGACAGGTGTCTGACCCCGCGTCCCATCTCAGGCGAGGATGGCGCGGACCTCGGCGACGAGCTGCGGGTTGTGGCCGGCGATGTCGATCAGGAATTCGTCGACCTCGGCGTCGGTGAGCTCCCGCGCAGAGAGACCGTCGGCGTCGAAACGGGCAAGCCCGTTGCCGTGCAGCATCCACACGCCACGGTCGTCGTTGATCCCCGCCATGATGCCGGTGTTGAACGGGCTCCAGCCCCGCGTCTTCTCGTTCGCCGCCTCGGTGGCGTCGTAGTCGAGGTCGCCGAGGATCCGACACGGGATCCGAAACGCCGGGTCGGGCGTCGGATGATCGAACAGCCAACCGTTCTCGTCGCAACGCACGGTGGTCTCGTAGCCGAAGTACGACACGACCGCCGTTTCGCCGTGGACCATCGGCGCGGGCACGTCGCCGTGGATGGCCGTGTCGACGATGAACCGCTGCCCGTCGATCGTGACGATCGTCGTGCCGTGGTTCTTCTCCCCGTCGAACATGGACGCCGCGGTGAGCTGGGCGTCGAACCCGAGCCCGACCAGCAGCGCGTGCAGCGCGTTGTTGCTTCCCCAACAGGTGGCACCGGCGCCGGTGAGCTGCCACGCGGCGAAGAAGTCGGCCGGCTCGATCCCCGGGAGTTGCGGAAGATCGAAGTGCATCGCCACGAGCTTGCGGAGATTGTCGAAGGGCACGTTGCGGCACCACGCGGAGTAGAGCGACGTGAGGCCTTCGAGATCGGCGCCCGGGCGGGACGCGAACCCGAGACGTTCGGTGATCTCGTCGATCGCTGTCTCCGTAAGGGGAACGATTGCCATCGCGAAACTCTGACACGCCGCGCCCGGGTGTGTCCGCTCCCAGCTGCTACGAATGTCGCCGTGCACGACCCCATCACCGGCGAGAACGAGATGTCGGCCGAGGCCATTCTCCCGGTCCGGTGATGCGTCTCTCCGTCCTCGACCAGTCACCGGTGCCGGCGGGCTCCACCGCGGGCGACGCCCTGCGCAACTCGATCGACCTCGCGGTGCGCTGCGAATCGTTCGGCTGCCATCGCTACTGGGTCGCGGAGCACCACAACACGGGCGGTCTCGCCGGGTCTGCACCGGAGATCCTCATCGGCCACATCGCCGCCGCCACGTCGACGATGCGCATCGGATCGGGTGGCGTGATGATGCCGCACTACGCGCCGTTGAAGATCGCGGAGAACTTCCGGATGCTCGCGAGCCTGCACCCCGGCCGCATCGATCTGGGCATCGGCCGCGCCCCCGGATCCGATCCCGTCACCATGCACGCGCTGGCCCCGGATCATCAGCCGATCTCGATCCAGAAGTACCCCTCGATGGTCGCGGAGCTCGACGGCTTCCTCCACGACTCCCTGCCCGCCGACAGCCCCTTCCGCGGCCGCGTCCAGGCAACGCCGGTGCCACCGGAAGCCCCGGCGTTGTGGCTCCTCGCGTCCAGCCCCGACAGCGCCACCTATGCGGCCCACTTCGGGCTTCCGCTGGCGTTCGCCGACTTCATCGCCCAGACCGACGGCGTGCCGATCGTCGAGGCCTACCGGGAGAACTACCGGCCGAGCGAACGACATCCGGAGCCCCAGGTGCTCGTGGCGGCGAGCGTCATCTGCGCAGACACCCACGAGGGGGCCGAGGAGCTCGCCGCCGGCGTGAAGCTGTGGCGCCAGCGCGGTCTCCAGGGACCGATCCCCTCACCCCAGGAGGTGCGTGACCATGTCGACGGCCCGCTCGCCGTACCCCCGAGCCGCAAGCCGATCATCGTCGGCAACCCGTCGACGGTCGCGACGAACGTGCGGGCGATGGCCGACCGCTACGGCGCCGACGAGTTCATGGCCGTCACCATCACCTGGGACCACGAGGCGCGGGTTCGCAGCTACGAACTGCTCGCCGACCGGCTCCTACGCTGAGAACCAGTTGGCGTGGAAGCCGAACGGCATCCGTTGGGGCACCTTCACGGTTGCGATCGGCCCCGCTTCGATGTCGCGGGCGTCGAGCACGATGACCGAGCTCTGACCGGTGCCACTGTCGTGCATCGAGTTGACGATCCAGCCGTCGTCCTCGGCTGATCCGTCGGGGTCGGGGGCGAACACTCCCTCACCGACGTGGCCGTCGTCGCCGCTGTACCAGAGCGTCCGGGCCCCGGTGGAGGTGTCGTACTTCACCACCGTGTCGAAGTCGCCGGCCGCGCCCTCTCTGGTGAAGCCGGACATGTAGAGACAGTTGGTCTCTCGCCCGGTGAGGTCATCGTTGAAACGGCAGAACTCACCGTTGAAGTCGTCGAAGTACTCGCTGCCGGCCGTGCCCTTCTCGAGATCGATCCAGTAGGTCGCCGGACAACCGGCGCCGCTCTCGACACCGCTGCCCTTCTCCGAGGTCTCGGCCTCGATACCGAAGTCGACCTCCTCGAAACGCACGCCCGCGAGCTCGATGCGGTTGCCGTTCTCCCAGGCATTCCAGAAGTGCTGGACGTGCGATGTGGGCACCTCGAACCAGCGGACGTCCTCGGCGTCGCCGTGGCGGGGGATGACCCCGAGTCGGGTGCCGTTCTCGCGGCGCCACTGCACCATCGGCTCGCCGTTCGCGAGGCCTTCCATGTTGAACACGATGGGGCTGTCCATGAAGACCGCGTAGTTCTCGGTGATCAACATGTCGTGCATCATCACGGGGGCCGGCATGTCGATCCCGACGGTCTTCACGATCCGGCCCGCCGCGTCCACCACGTAGTACGTGAGGTACGGCGCGAAGAAGTTGTACGCGAAGAAGAACATCTCGCCGGTGAACGGGTCGATGCGGGGGTGGGCGGTCATCGCTCCGCTGAGCGCGCCGTGGAAGTCCCACTCGCCGACGGTCGTGAGGTCCGGCGCGATCTCGGTCGGGAGGCCCTGCTCCCACAACGCCAGGATCTTCCCGGCATGGCGGACGATGTGGGTGTTCGCCGGGTTCTTCACCGGTCCGGCGTCACCGACCAGTTCCTTCGGCGGGAAGTTCATCACGTCGCTGAGGCCGGGGTAGACCGCGCGGCCGAGGTTCATCTCCGCGACGAGCCCGCGTGAGCGGATCCAGCGGTTGCGGTAGGACGCCTTGCCGTCGAGGAAGTCGACCCCGTGGAGCATGCCGTCGCCGTCGAACATGTGGTACTTGCCGATCGGCTCGAACATCGGGTTCGGCCCGTTACGCACGAAGGACCCTCGCAGGCCCTCGGGGATCTCACCGATCACCTCGCACTCGTCGGCCTCGACCTCTCGGTCGACGGGGAACATGTCCCCGCGGAGATCGAGCTGATCGACAGCGTTGGTGACATGGCCGGTGAGCGTCATGTTGGGCCTTTCGGGGGCAGTGTGGTTAACAGTGTTAACCAGCGAGTGGGAGACACGCAACTCGCCACCGTCAGGGCGAGACCATCCCGCCGCGCACCATGCGCACGGCGTGATCGACCAGCTCGTCCGCCGACATGAGCCCGAGGCGGGCGAGCTGCTGGACGGCCCCGGAGATGCTGTTCAAGACCACGGCGGGATCGGGGTGCGCACCGATCTCGCCTCGAGCGAGGGCCGCCGCGAGCACCGTCGCGAACGCATCCTCGGGGGGTTGCACATGGCGTTCGAGGGTGTCGTTCCAGAGTTCGGCGTCGATGCGGAAGGCCTCCTGCAACCCGGGTAGGCCGCGGAGGAACTCCGGGCGGAGGTTCAGCTCCACGTGCTGCTCCATGAGCAATCGCAGATCCGCTTCGAACGAGCCTGTGTCGGGGAGCTCGAAGTCGACGACGTCCTCGAAGATGGCGTCGCGCACCAACGCGGCCTTCGACGACCACGTGCGATGGATGTACTTCCGGTACGAGTCCGCTTCGGTCGCGACCGCCTCGAACGTCATGTCCGCGTAGCCGTCGCGGATCAGGACCCGTCGAGTGGCGTCCAGCACGGCTCGTCGGTTCGCATCGATGGGCGGACGTCCGCGGCGGTTCGTCGGTCGCCCACTGTCGGCCGGGTCGAGCGCTCGTTCCCCCACTTCTCCGACCATAGCTGGATTATGTCCCACCGCGGGACATAGACTCTCCCGATCCGGTCACTTTCCTGGAGGACAGACATGACCACGCAACGACGCAGCCTGCTCGGGCTGCTCGCGCTCCTGCTCAGCTTCGTACTCGTCGCCGCGGCGTGCGGTGACGACACCGAGGTCGGAACCGACGGCACGGACGGCGTCATCGTCGACAATGGTGACGACGACGGCGACGACGGCACCACCGACCCCGGCACCACCGATGACGGCTCCGACGACGGCGCCGATGACGACGGCGCCGACGACGGCTCCACCGGGCTGACCGCGTCCTCGAAGGGCGTGACCGAGTCCGAGATCCACGTCGGCGTGTCCCTGCTGGACTTCCAGGCCCTCGTCGACCTCGGCCTGAGTGCCGCCGGTTGGGGCGATCAGATCGCGTACTGGGACATCATGATCGAGGACGTCAACGCCAACGGCGGCGTCCTCGGCCGTGACATCGTGCCCGTCTACGAGATGTACTCCGCGATCGACCCGGCCGACGCCGACCGTGTCTGCTCGGCGCTCACCGAGGACAACGACGTCTTCGCCGTGCTCGGCGGCTTCGTCGGTCCCCTCGCCGGCACCGTCGATCCGTGCATCACCGGTCTCAACAACACGATCCTCGTCGGCGGCGACCAGACCGACGACGAGCTCGAGGCGTCGAACGCCCCGTGGTACCAGCCGGGTCAGGCGGCCAACGCCTCCAACGTGATCCTGCTCAACCTGCTCGAGCAGGACGGCCGCCTCGACGGCCAGACGGTGTTCGTCATGGCCGGCCTCGCCGACGAGGCGAGCCACGACTCGGTGATCCAGCAGCTCCAGGACCGCGGCGTCGAGGTGGTCGGTGACGGCATCATCGTCGCCCCCGACGGCGACACCGCCGCCCAGGACACCGAACTCGGCATCATGACCGAGCGGATCAAGGAGCTCGGCGCCACCGCCGTCTACATCCACGGCAACCCGTCGTCGAGCATCCGCGGACTGGCCAACGCCGGCCTCAACACCGAGCTGAACATCTGGACGAACAACCCGTCCGGTCTGAACAACCTCGGTGAGACGATCATCGACAACTCCGTCGCCGACGGGGTCATCACCGTCTCCGGTCCGACCGACACCTTCATCTGGGAAGACCCCGCCTATCAGTCCGAGTGCAGTGATGTCGTCGCGGCTGCGCTTCCCGACGCCGACATCCGTCCGCCGCTGGACTACGCCGAGGAGGAGGAGAACCTCTTCAACGGCATCCGCTACGGCTGTCGGCTGATCCATCTGTTCGTCGACATCGCGGAGGCCGCCGGTGAGGACCTCACCCCGGAGACCTTCGTCGCCGGGGCGGAGTCGCTCACGGACTTCTCGTTCCCGGGCTCGCCGAACGCATCGCTCGGTCCGGACAAGCTGTTCGCGGACGACATGTTCGCCCTCGCGGCGTACGACAGCACCGCGGGCGACGGCCAGGCCGTGCCGCTCGACGATCTCGTCGACATCTTCGGCTGACCGCCGGACCGCACCGCGCTACGGGTACACCTCGGGGTCGTCGAGCGGGACGTTGAGCCACTCCACCATCTGGCGGACGGTCTCGTATGCCTCGGCGCGCGCGTCGGCGGTGTCGGCCTGCTCGGCCGCGACGAACGGCTCGCGCAGCCGCCTCGCCATGCGAGGACCCAGCTCGAGCAGGCCACCACTCCCCTCGCTCGCCCACTTGGCGAGGATGTAGTGCACGACGGCGCCCACCGGGACATCGATCGCGTTGCTCAGGTTCCGGATCGTGTGCAGCGGGTCGAGATGCGCATATGCCGCGATGTCCGCCTTGAAGTTGGCGTCCGGATCGTCGTCGGGCCACGGGCCGGTCCACCCCTCGAGCCGAAGCAGGTTCTCGTCGCGATCCTCGCTCACACGCCCTCCGGGCCGGGTTTCAGCAGTCGTACCAGCATGCCCCATCGGGCAGGAGTCGATCGGCTTCGTCAGGGCCCCAGGAGTCACGGGGATAGGTGGCGACGGGCGGCGCACCGGTGAGGACGGGCTCCACCACGCGCCACGATTCCTCCACGCCGTCCTGGCGGGCGAACAGGCGGGCATCGCCGGCGAGCGCGTCGCCGAGCAGCCGCTCGTAGGCCTCCGCTCCGTCGCCGCCGAGCGCCTCCTCGTAGTCGACCTCGAGGTCCACGGGTCGAGCCATCATCCCGAGACCGGGCACCTTGGCCTGCATGGTCAGGCTGATCATCTCGTCGGGCTTCATCCGGAAACGGAGGAGGTTCGCGCTGGGCTCGCCACCATCGTCGAAGATCGCACTCGGCGGCTCCTCGAACTCGATGACCGCCTCCGTGACAGTCTTGGCCATGCCCTTGCCGGCGCGGATCACGAACGGGACGCCGGCCCAGCGCCAGTTGTCGATGTGCAAGCGGACGCACACGAAGGTCTCCGTGTCGGAGCCTTCGGCAACGCCGTCCTCCTCGAGATAGCCGTCGTACTGGCCGCGGACGATGTCATCGGCGGTCAACGCCCGGGTCGCCCGCATGACCTTGACCTTCTCGTCGCGCAGCGCATCGGGATGGCCGGACACCGGCGGCTCCATGGCCAGCAACGAGACGATCTGCAGGAGGTGGTTCTGCACGACGTCGCGCAGCGCCCCGACGTCGTCGTAGAACCCGCCACGTCCCTCGATGCCGAACGCCTCCGCCATCGTGACCTGGACCGACGCGATGTGGTTCCGGTTCCACACCGGCTCCATGATCGCGTTCGCGAAGCGGAACACCATGAGGTTCTGCACCGGCTCCTTCCCGAGGAAGTGATCGATGCGGAAGACCTGGGACTCGTCGAAATGACGGTGCAGGATCTCGTTCAGCTCCATCGCCGATGCCTGGTCGCGACCGAAGGGCTTCTCCACCACGATCCGGCCACCGTGGTTGAGGCCGACCGTGGCGAGCCCGCGGGCGACATCGTCGAACAGTGATGGCGGGATCGCGAGGTAGGCCACGGGTCGTTCGGCACCGTCGAGCGACGCGGCGAGCCGGGCGAACAGATCGTCGTCGCGATAGTCGCCGCTGACGAAACGCAGCCGGGCGAGCAGCCGATCGACGATCGCCGAGTCCACCTCGCCGCCGAACTCGGCGAGCGCGGCGCGGCCGTGCTCGCGGAAGCCCTCGTCGTCGAAGTCCGTGCGACCGACGCCGACGACGGGCACGTCGAGGCGTCCGCCCTTCTCGAGTTGGTACAGCGCGGGGAAGAGCTTGCGCCGCGACAGGTCACCGCTCGCACCGAAGAGGACGAGGACATCACCGGGCGACGCCATCAGTCGTCCCCGCCGGACTTCTCGAGGTGACCGCCGAACGCATGCCGCATGGCCGACAGCACCTTGCCCGCGGTCTCGTCGTTCCCGCGACTGGCGAAGCGCTGGTGGACCGCCGCGGTGAGCACGGAGGCGGGCACGCCGACGTCGATCGCCGCCTGCGCCGTCCAGCGCCCCTCCCCGGAGTCGCTCACGTGTCCCTCGTAGGCGTCGAGCTGCGGGTCGCGGGCCAACGCCCCCGCCGTGAGATCGAGGAGCCACGAGCCGATGACCGAACCTCGGCGCCACACCTCGGCGATCGCCCCGAGGTCGAACTCGTAGCGGTACGCGGTCGGATTGCGCAGCGGCGCAGTCTCGGCATCCACCTCTCGGTCCTCGCGGCCGAGGTCGGCATGGTCGAGCAGGTTCAACCCCTCGGCGATCGCCGCCATCATCCCGTACTCGATCCCGTTGTGGACCATCTTCACGAAGTGGCCGGCGCCGCTCGGCCCGCAGTGGAGCCACCCCTTCTCGGCGGGGACCGGGGCTCCCGTTCGCCCCGGCGTCCGCGGCGCCGCCTCCGGGCCCGGCGAGATCGTGTCGAGGATCGGGGTGAGAAGCGCCACCGCCTCGTCGGTGCCGCCGACCATCAGGCAGTAGCCGCGTTCGAGACCGTGCACGCCACCGCTCGTACCGATGTCGACGTACGCGATGCCGCGCGCGGCGAGGGCGGCCGAACGGGTGAGATCGTCGTTCCAGTTCGAGTTGCCGCCGTCGATGATGACGTCGCCTTCGTCGAGCACGGCGGCGACAGCATCGACGACCGCCCCCGTCACCGCGGCGGGCACCATGATCCACACCACACGCGGCCCGCCGAGCGCGGCCGCGAGCGCGCCGAGGCTCGGCGCCGCGATCGCGCCCTCGTCGGCGAGATCGGCGATGGCCGCCGCGTCGAGGTCGTTGACCACGACCTCGTGTCCCCCCGCCATCAGACGACGCGAGAGATCGCCGCCCATTCGTCCCAGCCCGACCATTCCGATGCGCATCGGCTCATCCTTGCAGCCCACCGTCCGCTGCGGGATGCGATCGTTCTCGTCCGACCGAATTCCGCGTCGGTGTCGCTCGGCAGCGAGACTCGCAGGGATGACCACGAGTCGACCGCCTGATCCCACGCTCGCGCCGCCGTCGCCTGCGGGAACGCTCGCGGCCGGCGCGTTCGTCGTTCCCCTGATCTTCTGGATCGGTACCGACGAGTCGTTCATCGCACCGAAGCTCGTGGCCGCATCGATCGCCGCGCTCATCGCCGCCGTCCGGTTGGGGCGCTCCGGCTGGGCGACGCTGCGTCACTCGTCAGCCACCACGATCGATCTCGCCGTCGGGGCGTGGCTCGTGCTGGTGCTCGTCAGCTTCCTCGGGTCCGTCGACCAGTCGCAGAGCTGGTGGGGCGAGCGATTCAACCGGCAGGGCGTGTTCGCCGCGCTGGTCTACGGCGCCACGTTCGCCGTCGCCCGCACCGCACTCGTGACCACCACCCGGGTGCTGCTCGTCCTGCGGGCCGCATCGTTCGCCGGTCTCCTCGTCGGACTCTACGCGATCGTCCAACGACTCGGCGCCGACCCGATCTGGGACGACATCCCGGCCGATCGCGTGTTCTCCACGGTGGGCCAGACGAACTCCCTCGGTGCGGCCCTCGCACTCGTGCTGCCCCTCTCGGTCGGCCTGGCGCTGGCGGGCGGGGTGCTCCCCCGGATCCACGCGGTGGCCGCCGTCGTGGAGCTCGTCGCTCTCGGCCTGACGCTGAGCCGGGGCGCGTACCTCGCCCTCGTCATCGCCACGCTCATGCTCGGGCTCTTCGTGCTGCTCCACCGCGGGTGGCGGTGGCAGGGGGCTGCGGCGGTTGCCATCGCCGCCACGATGGCCGCGGGAATCGCCGCCGTCCTGCTTCCCGGCGTCGACGATGTGTCGAGTCGGGTGATCGACCGGGCGACCCACGAGGACGAATGGTCGACCGGTTCGATCCGCAACCACCTGGATCTCTGGATCGTCGCCGGGCACATCATCGCCGACCAGCCGATCGTCGGCACCGGTCCGGACACCTACCCCGTGGTGTTCGGCGATCATCGCGACGACGTGCTCTCCGAGTCCTCGGCCCGGCGGCTGCGCGTTTTCCGCGTCGAGAGCCCGCACAACATCGTGCTCGCGACCGCGCAGGGGTCAGGCATCCCGGCCGCGTTCGCACAGCTCGTCGCGCTCGGGGCCGCGGTCGCCCTCGCGGTCCGCCGCGGGTTGGGCGGAGCGGACGCGCCGGTCATCTGGTTCGCGCTCGCCACCGCACTGGTCGGCGGCTTCGCCGCGTCGATGTTCATCACCGCAGACTTCACGACGACATGGCTCACGTGGCTCCTCCTCGGTGCGGTCTCCGGCGTGGCAGCGCGGTCGGCACTCGGACGACCGTCGCTCTAACGTCGCCTCCCATGGCCCGCCGACTCGTCGCCCTCGTCACCAGCCTCGCGCTGCTCGCCACGGCGTGTGGTGACGATGCCGGACCGGAGGGCCAGGACGCCACGACCACCTCGACCGGCTCGCCGACCTCCACCCTGGAACCCACGACGACCGGCGCCACCACGTCGGAGGTAGCGCCCGACCCGCTGGTCGGCCTCGCGTGGCTCGATGGCGGGGCAAACGACCACGTCCTGATCGACACCCGAACCGCCGCGGAGTTCGAGACCGGCCACATCGAGGGCGCTCGGAACCTGTCCGCAACCGCCCTCAATCGCCCTGGCGGAGACGTGCCCTACCAGCTCGGCGATGCCGACACGGTCAGTGCCGCGCTCGGCGCGGCCGGCATCACGCCCGACGACACGCTGGTCCTCTACGACGCCGACGGCAGCCTCTACGCGGCGCGGGTCTACTGGGCGCTCACCTACTACGGACATGACGACCTCCGGATCCTGGACGGCGGGCTGACGGTCTGGGCCGCCGACGGCCGTGAGATCGCGACCGGTCCGGCCGACCCGATCGAGACGACGACATACGAGATCACCACGGAGCGCACCGAGCTCCGGCTCGAGCTTCCCGACGTCACCGAAGCTCTCGCCGGCGGGCTCGTGTCCTTTGCCGATGCTCGCTCGCCCGGCGAGTTCGACGGCTCGATCGAGCTCGCCGACCAGAACGGCCATCTCCCCGGTGCGGCGAACGTCGACTACCTCACGACGATCGGCGACGACGGCCGGTTCCGATCCGAGGACGAGCTCCGGGCGATCTACGACGCGGCGGGCCTCGGACCCGACGACCCCGTGGTCACCTATTGCCTGGTCGGCGCGCGGGCCGCCCACAGCTGGTTCGTCCTCTCCGAGATCCTCGGCTACCCGTCGGTGGCGCTCTACGACGGGTCGTGGCAGGAGTACGGGAACACGCCGGGCGTCGACGTGGAAGGGTGAACGCATGAACGTCCTCGTCCTCGACGGGCCGGCATGACGATGCGGGCCCTGCTGTTCGGCACGACGCCGGAGCCGGCTCGCGCCCTGCCCGGGGCCAGCCCGCTGGAGGTCGCGCTGGCATCGACGCCGATGGACCTGGTCGACCTGCCCGATCCCGCGTTCCTGCGCCCCGACTGGGCGGTGATCCGACCCCGGCTGACCGGCATCTGCGGGTCCGACGCGAAGCAGGTCTTCATGGACTGGGGCGACATGAGCGCCGACAACCCGATGATCGACTTCACCTCGTTCCCCCATGTGCTCGGCCACGAGGTGGTGGCCGACGTCGTGGCGCTGGGGCCGGACGCGACCGGCGTGGAGGTCGGCGACCGGGTGGTCCTCGACCCCTGGCTCGGATGCATTCCCCGCGGGGTCGCCGAGCCGTGTCCGGCCTGCGTGGCGGGCGACAACGCCCTGTGCTGGAACTTCCGGGTCGGGCCGATCGCCCCGGGTATCCACAGCGGCACGTCGTCCGACGCGAGCGGCGGCTTCGCCGAGCTGATGCCCGCGCACCCGTCGATGCTGCACCCGGTACCCGACACGGTGTCGGACGAGCACGCGGTCCTTGCCGACCCCTTCTCGGTGTCGCTGCACTCCGTCACCCGCCACCCGCCACCGGAGAACGGACGGGCGCTCGTCTACGGCGCCGGCGCCCTGGGGTCAAGCGCGATCGTGGCGCTCCGGGCGCTGTTCCCGAACACCGAGATCGGCGTCGTCGCCCGCTTCGAGGCGCAGGCCGACCTCGCCCGCCGCCTCGGCGCGCACCGGGTGTTCGCCCACGAACCGCTCGGGCCGCTCATCGAGGAGATCGCCGAGTGGTCCGGCGGCGTGCTGCACGGCGACCACGAACTCCCGATGGCGCACCCCGGCGGTGTCGACGTCGTCTACGACACCATCAGTCGCCGCGAGAGCCTCGAGGTGGCCAGCCGCGTGCTGCGCGCCCGCGGCACCATCGTGAAGTCCGGCGTGCACGGTCACACCCCCTGGGAGTGGACGCCGCTCTACTTCAAGGAGCTCGCCTGGGTGGGGTCCAACGCCTTCGGCGTCGAGGAGGTCGACGGCGAGCGGGCCCACGCGATCGACCACTACCTCCGCCTGACCGCCGAGGGACGCGTCGACCTGCGCCCGATGCTCACCCACACCCGGCCGCTCGAGGCCTGGCGCGACGCCTTCGGCCTGCTCGCCGACCAGGCCGCCTCGGGCGCGGTGAAGGTGGCCTTCGACCAGCGCTGACCCCGCCCAGCCACACGGAAGAGAAATCTCTGGTCACAAAAGGGTCGCCCAGACGCACCGAATCGGCCACCACCAGCAATCTCTGGTCACCAAAGGGTCACGCGACCGAAACGAGCATCCGGCGGATCTGACCCGTGACCGCCCATGGCGTGTGCTTGAGGTCGTGCCATGTGAAACGGAGGACCCGCCAGCCGAGCTCGACGAGCTCGTTCTGGCGCACACGATCACCACGAAACGCCTCCGGCGTCGTGTGCGGCTCGAGTCCGTCGTACTCGAGCGCGAGCATCTCCCGCGGATAGGCCATGTCGATGCGCCGCTGGCGGCCGGCTCTGGTCCGCACCGGATACTGGCAGACCGGGAGCGGGAGCCCGGCCTGATGGATCAGCCGAAGGAGGTCGATCTCCGGGCCCGATTCGGCGGCTTCGGCATCGGTCGGCAAGCTCTCCAACGCGGCATCGAGGCTTCCGACTCCCGTGCGGCCGTGCTCGCCGACCCGCCGTCGGATCCCCTGCAGCTCGGCTCGCGTGACCTGCTCGATCGCGAGCGCGTGGTCGACGAGGCGCGACACTTCAGCCGACCCGAGGACGAGGCCGGCATCGACGAGGGACCGCGCCGGTGTCGTCACCTCCATGCCGCGCACGACCATGATGTCGCGCTCGATCAGATCCACACTCCGGTGCACGATGACGCCGTCGAGGCGTGATCGTGCGGGGTGGCGGACGGCAACCTCGATCTCGTCGTCGACAGAGCGCATGCCGTGGAGGCGGAGCGCGCTGCGATGGGTGGCCACCCGACGCGCTCCCGGAGCGAGCAGCGCGGCTCGCACCATCTGCTCCCACGACAAGGGGTCGGAGCCGACGGCGAAGACGCCCCGGTGGAGGGGCACGAGATCCCCGTTTCGAACCAGGGTTCGTCGTGCGGCCTTCGTGACGCCGAGCGTCTCGAGGTGCTGGGTTGTGAGGAGGCCTTCATGACTCGTGGCCATCCGAACGAGACGGTCATGGTCTCGCATGTACTGCACCCTATGAATCGGGTGTGACAGCGACCCTTTCCTGACCAGAGATCGCTTCCGGGGGCCGAATTCCCGGCCCGGAGCGACCCTTTCGTGACCAGAGATTCCCTCGTTGTGCCCGCGGAGGGTCAGGGGCGGAGGGCGGCGAGGACGCGGGAGGGGGTGAGCGGGAAGGTGTCGAACCAGACGCCGGTGGCGTCGTGGACGGCGGCGATCACGGCCGGGGCATAGGTGATGTAGGGCATCTCGGCGACGCCGCGGGCGCCCCAGGGGCCAACCGGGTCGCCGAGCTCGAGGATCACCGCTTCGACCTCGGTCGGGATGTCGCCGATGCCGGGGATCAGGTACTGGGACAGCCGAGGATTGCGGATCCGGCCGTCGGTGACGACGAGGTTCTCGCTGATCACGTAGCCGTGGGCCTGCACGACGGCCCCCTCGATCTGGCCGCGCAGCAGCGCCGGATTGATGACCCGGCCGACGTCGTGCGCGGAGACCACCCGGTCGACCCGGATGTGACCGGTCCCGGTGTCCACGGACACGTCGGCCGACATCGCCATGTAGCCGTACGAGAAGTTGGGCTGGCCCTCGCCGGTGACCGGATCGAGGGTCTCCGTCGGGGGCGGCGTGTAGCGGAACCGCCCGACCGCAGGCCGCTCACCGTCCTGCCATGCCTTCTCCGCCTCCTCGACCGCGCCGAGGACGGAGTTCCCCGCCATGAAGGTGAGCCGACTCGCGGACGCCGAGCCGGCGTCGCCCGAGGTCGCCGTGTCCGAGAAGTGGCCGCGCACCTGTTCCAGGTCCACGCCGGATGCGTCGGCGGTCATCTGCAGGATCGCCTGGTGGTTGCCCTGGCCGACCTCGGCACCTCCGTGGAACACGTCGACCGTCGCGGGCCGCTCGTCCTCCGCATCGCCGTGGAAGTGCACCTCGGCCTCGCACCGCTCCGGGAAGCCGAACGAGAAGCCGACGTTCTTCATGCCGACGGCGAATCCCCGACCGCGCCGGATGGCGGTCCCGGGCGCCGGGAGTGACGCGACCGACCGCAGCGGCGCGGCCTCGACCGGCGGACCATCACTCGGTGCCCGCGCCGCGCACGCCTCGATCACGTCGGGCAGTCCGACGCCGGCCGGCAGCGGCACCTGGGTGATCCCGATGTCGCCTTCGCGGAGCATGTTGCGGCGCCGCAGTTCGATCGGGTCCATGTCGAGGATCGCGGCGAGCTTGTTCATCTGGGTCTCCGCGACGAACGCACCCTGGGGTCCACCGAATCCCCGGAACGCACCGCCCGGCACCGAGGTGGTGTAGACGGCACGACTGTTGATGCGCGCGTTCGGCACGACGTAGGCGCCCGCCACGGAGAGGTGGGCGTTCCCGAGCACCTTGTTGGACGTGTAGTTGTAGGCCCCGGCGTCGAGCCAGACGTCCGCCTCGACCGCGGTGATGCGGCCGTCGTTCGTGGCGCCGAGCCGCGCTTCGATCACCGCACGATGGCGCTTGTGATGGCCGACGATCGACTCCTCACGGGACCAGGAACAGTGCACCGGCCGGTCGATGCCGAGCGATCGGAGCTTGCGCACGGCGAGGGCGATCACGATCTGGAGGCTCATGTCCTCCTTGCCGCCGAAGGCGCCGCCGATCGCGGCGTAGATGACCCGGACCCGGTCGTCGGGCACGTCGAGGGCGTGGGCGATCTGCTCGCGGTCCTCGTGGGTCCATTGGCCGGAGGTCTCGACGGTGATGCGTCCCTCGTCGTCGACCCACCCGGTCGCGGCCTCGACCTGGAGGTAGGCGTGTTCCTGGTGGGGCAGCCCGTAGGTGCCCTCGACGATGACGTCCGCGGCGGCCCATCCCGCCTCGATGTCGCCCTTGCGGATGGGCAGTTCGTAGTAGACGTTCGACGGCACCCGACCGTCGTGGACGAGGACCTCGTCCGTGCGGGCGGATTCGACGTCGGGGGCGAGGGGCAGCTCGTCCCACTCGGCCCGGATCGCCGCCGCGCCTGCGTCGGCCGCCGCCCGGGTCTCCGCGACGACCACCGCGAGATGGTCCGCCTCCCACCGGCTCACGTCGCAGGGCACGTCCGAACGGCCCGTGTGGTCGACACCGATGAGCACCGGCTGGTCGAACATGGTGAGCCCGTACTCGTTCACCGGCACGTCCGCGGCCGTCACCACCGCCACGACACCTTCGGTCGCCTCCGCCGCCGACACGTCCAGCGCCACGAGCCGGGCGTGGGGCTGATTCGTGAACACGACGACCGCGTGCAGGGCGTCGGGCGGCACCCGATCCGCCGGGTAGGTCGCCGCGCCGGTGACCTTGGACGCCGCGTCGAAACGGACCGACGATTCGCCGACGCCGCCCGCGCTCACGAGGACCTTCCGGCCACGCGCACGGCGGTGGCGATCGGGTAGTAGCCGGTACACCGGCAGAGGTTGCCGGCGAGCCCGAGCTCGATCTGCTCGTCGGTGGGCGCCGCGACCTCGTCCAGTAGCGCCGATCCCGCGACGAGGAACCCGGGGATGCAGAACCCGCACTGGACCGCGAACTCGTCGACGAACGCCGACTGGAGCGCCGAGAGCCGCTCGCCCTCGGCGAGATCCTCGACCGTGCGCACGTCGCTGCCGTCCGCCTGCGCGGCGGGGACGAGGCAGCTCATCACCGCGGCGCCGTCCATGCGCACGGTGCAGGCACCGCACTCGCCCTCGGCGCAGCCTTCCTTGGCCCCGCGTACGGGCGGCGACAGTTCGTCGCGCAGCCAGTCGAGCAGCGTGGTGCCGGCTGCGCCCGCCCCGACCGCGAGCCGACCGTCGACGAGGACTTCGATCGGCGTGCCGTCGGTGACTTCATCACGGAGGGGCGAGGTGACCGGCGTGCGGGCACCGAGCAGCGGTGGATCCGGCGGCCAGTGGGCCCCGGCCTGTCCGCCGGCGATCGCCGCCAGGGCGCGTGCGATCAGCGTCTCGGTGACGGCTCGTCGGTAGTCGGCCGTCGCCCGCACGTCGTCGATCGGCTCGATCCCGGCCGCCACCGCGGCGGCTGCGGCGGCGATGGCGGCGGAGTCCAGCCGCGTGCCGACGAGGGTGTCGCGGAAGGCATCGCTCAGCACGACCGTCGGCGCCACCGACCCGAGCGCGAGCCGCGCCTGCGTCACCGTCCCACCGTCGCGGGTGACGACCATGGCCGCGTGCACGACAGAGATCGCCTGCGCCTTACGGAGCCCGAGCTTGACCCAGATCCCGGTCTGGTCGGCGGTGAGTTTGGGCACGTGGATCGCCGTGATCAGCTCGCCGGGTTCGCAGACCGTCGAGCGGAACCCGGTGAAGAAGTCGGCGACCGCCACCTCGCGCTCGGCCACGGCGTCACGGGCGAGCCGGGAGAGCACCACGGATGCATCGAGCGCCATCAGCGCGCTGATCGAGTCGTTCGCGGGACTCGCCGTGGCGAGGTTCCCGGCGATCGTCGCCCGATTCCGGAGCTGCGGCGACCCGATCTCGAGGCAGGCCTGCGCGAGCGGCAGAGCATGGCGAACGAACCGGGGATCGCCGACGATCTGATTGTGGGTGACGCCACCGCCGAGCACGAACGCGGTGTCGGTCTCGGCGATGTCGTGGGCGTCGGCGACGGCGCTGAGGTCGACGAGCGTGACCGCGGGGCCCGGCGTGCGGGCCAGGTCCAGCACGAGATCGGTACCGCCCGCGACCGGGCGAGCCCCGGGGTTGTCGCGCAGCGCCGCCAGCGCGGCGGGCCAGTCGACGGGACGGAGGACGCGCTCGATGCGGGCCCCGGGCCGTTGCACGTGGTGGAGCTCGCCGATGACCGTCATCGCCCTATTCTCGCTCCACTCCGGTGAACAGGACAGCCACCCTCGTTCCCGGGGGCGGCGGCGATGTCATGAGGCCCGCCAGGCCGGCCGTCCCGGTGGCCGACACGCGCACGCCGGCGGCCAGACCGAGCTCGTGGGCCCGCATCACGGTCGCCTCGTCGGCGACGATCGGCTCGCCCCCCGTCTCCACGGTGCGGCGCAGTAGCGGCAGCCAGTCATAGGTGATGTCGTCGAGGATCCCGGATGCCTCACTGGCGGGATCGGCCCACGGCCACATGAACGCCTCCGGCGCCGCCGCGGCCGCGTCGAAGTCGAACTCGGGAGCGAGCCGATCCCACGCCCGCCGCAACGGCGCGCATCCGGCCGCCTGCACCGGATGGAGCGGGACCGCGCCGAGACCGAGCGACGTCGCGGTGGCCAGCGCTCCGCCACCGACCTGCACGTAGATCCCTTCGAGACCGTCGACCTGGTCGGCCAGCTCCCACCCGATGGTGCGGCCGCCGTCGAAGGTCGATGGCGTGTCGGTGCCCTGCACGCTGAACGGGCGGGCCCCCGCGGCGACCTCCTCGCCGAAGCGGAGATAGCACGGATCGCCCGCCTCGCCTTCCCGGCGCTCACAGACCCGCAGGTCCGCCCCCTGCGCGGCGAGCGTCTCGACCACCGGCGGATCGGCCCACGTCGGCACGAACACGGCGAGCTCGCGGCCCATTGCCCGGGCGATGACCGACGCGCCGAGCGCCGCGTTGCCGCAGCTCGCGATCGCCAGCCGCTCGGGCGGCGGCGCGCCGAGCGCCTCGTCCACCAGCATGCGGAGCGCGACGCCGAACAGGTGCCGCGCCTTGTGCGAGCCGCCGACATTGTCGACCTCGATCTTCACGTGGAGGTCGACGTCGAGCCCGGCTGCCGCCGCGAGCGCGGGCATCGCCTCCGTCGGGGTGACCCGGAACCCGTGGCCGTCGACCTCGGCGACCGCGGCATCGAGCCGTTCGACCGTCTCGACGAACCACCCGTCGCTCAGCCCGCCGGCGAGCGCGGCGCCATGGCTGTCGAGCCGGTCGCGGTAGCGGAGGAACGGATTGTCCGACATGACGGCGCGGCGTCAGCCGTGCGAGGCGCCGGTGGCGGCGTTGAACTCGACGATCATCTCGTCCCAGGCGTCCGGGAGCGACCGCAGGCCCCGCCAGAAGGACTGGTCGCGCCGCGCCTCGAAATCGGCGATCTCCACGCCGAGCTGCTCGACCCAGGTGAAGTAGCCGAGGTTGAACACCCGGTTGCGATGGACCTCGTCCATCTCGATGGCGTGGGTCGTCTCGACGTTGCCGAGGTGTTCGTCGAAGACCGCGCCGGCTTCGGCATCGTCGAACCCGCCGGCGAAGTGGGTGGACATCACCTTCTCGCGCTCGGAGTTGTACAACTCCGAGCCGTCGGTGGCGACGGTGACGACGACGTCCTCCGCGCCGAGTCCCCATTGCTTGGCGGTCGTGATCGCGGCCAGGGCGTTGCAGATCGACGAGTAGCCCATGTGGGTGAGGACCGTGGCGAGCGCCGGGTCGACGCCGCGCTGCTCCAGCACCCGCAGGCCGGCCGGGGTGTTGAAGAGCACGTCGAGCTCATCGGTCGATCGGTCCGACACACCCACGATCAGGTCGGTGTTCATCACGTTGTGGATCAGCGGGATGTGCTTGTCGCCGATGCCCTGGATGTTGTGGTCGCCGAAGCCGTTGTAGAGCATCGTCGGCACCTCGAGCGCCTCCACCGCGACGATCCGGGCGCCGTGCTCGTCCTTCAGGTAGTCACCGGCCCCGAGCGTGCCGGCGGAGCCGGAGGCGGAGACGAAGGCGGCGAGCTTGCCCGGCCGATCGGCGGTCACGTGCTGGAACACGCGCTCGAGCGACGGGCCGGTCACCGCGTAGTGCCCCATGTGGTTCGAGAACTCGCTGAACTGGTTGAGGATGACGTTCGTCGGGTCCTGTTCGAGGCGCATGCACTCGTCGTAGATCTCCCGGACGTTGGCCTCTGTGCCCGGCGTGCGGATGACGTCGTCGGGATGGTCGATCCAGCGGTCGAGCCACTCGAAACGCTCCCGACTCATCCCCTCGGGAAGCACCGCCACACCCCGACAACCCATGATCCTCGAGATCGCGATGCCACCCCGTGCGTAGTTGCCGGTGGACGGCCAGATGGCCCGGTCCGCGGTCGGGTCGAAGCGGCCGGTCACGAGGCGGGCGACCAGGCAGGCGTAGGCCGCGAGCACCTTGTGGGCCCCGATCATCGGGAACCGGTTGCCGAACGCGAGCACGATGCGAGCGTCGACTCCGGTCATCTCCGGCGGGAGCTCGACATGGTCGGGCACCCCGATCGGACCCGAGCCGTCCAGGGCGTTGTGCCAGTGCACCCGGAACAGGTTGCGGGGATCCGCCGAGTTCTTGTCGACCCCCTCCAGCGAATCCGTGATCGCGGTGGGGATCGTCGAGGGGTCGCGCAGCTGGGCGAAGGTCGGCAGGACGATGTTGTTCTCCCGAAAGCGCGTGATCGCGTTGTCGTAGGCGGCGCGGCCGTCGTCGGCGAAGTCGCCGAAGATCGCAAGACCAGTCATCAGAGTTGCTCCAGTTTCGTGAAGAGACGTTGTGCGGCCTCCGCCGCCTTGGCCCGGATCTCCGCGCCGTCGACACGGGTGGCGGCGCCGTCGGCGAACACCACCTCACCGTCGATCTCGACGCGTGTCGGCGACACCCCCGGGCTGTAGGCCAGGCGCCAGGGATCCATGGGCTCGTAGTTCCAGGTGACCCGGTCGTCGCGGGCCTCGGGCATCAGCGACCAGCCCGGCTCCAGCCACGCCCAGACGTCGTCGGGCGTGGTGGTGACGTCGTGCTCGCGGGCCTTGACGAAGGCGACGCGGAACTCGTCGAGCATGTCGGCCCCGATGCCGTCGGTGCCGAGGCCGGTCGGGTTCGCGAACCGGGTCGGGCGGGCATAGCCGACCGCGTTGTTCATGTTGGATCGCGGGTTGTGCACGATCGTTCCGGGCAGCCCGTGGTCGTCCGGCAGGTGGACGCCGTGGACGAGCCACCAGTCGTCGCGGGCATGGGGCCGCAACCGCTCCCAGGTGTCGCGGTCGCCCTCGGCCACGTGGACGTGGACACCCACGCCGTGACGGAGGGCGATCTCGGCCGCGGCCGCGAGGGTGTCGTCCTCGCAGGTGAACGCGGCGTGGAGGCCGACCATGCCCCGACCACCGGCGGCCAGGAACCGGTCGTTCTCGGCGAGCCCCGCGGCCGCGCCGGCGGCGCCGTGGCGGTCGGTCACGCCGTATGCCGTGTTCACGCGCACCCCGAGCTCGGCGCACGCGTCGGCGATGACGCTCAGCGAGCCGTCGATCGCGTTCGGCGACTCGTGGTGGTCGATGATCGCCGTGCAGCCCCGCTCGAGTGCTTCGAGCGCGCCGAGCCTGGCCGACCACTCGATCGTGTCGAGGTCGAGCGCACGATCGAGACGCCACCACACCAGCTCGAGGATCTCGAGGAACCCGGTGGGCGTGCGGGGCGGGGCGGGCATCCCCCTCGCCAGGGCGGAGTAGAGGTGGTGATGCGCGCAGACGAGGCCGGGCGTCTGGTTCAGCTCCACGACCCCACCCATGAGGCGGCGTTCTCCCGGTTCGCCTCGTTGACGAGTGGGAGTTCGTTGCGCCACTCCCCGTCCCGTGCGTGCATCGCCGCGGCCACCGCGCCGGCGGTGGGGACGAGACCGATCTCGCCGACTCCCTTGATGCCGTAGGGCGCGTTCGGCTGGGGCGCCTCGACGAGGATGACGTCCACGGGCGGCATGTCCTTCGGCCGGATGATGTCGAGGCTGCGCAGGGTGTCGTTCCTCGGCCGACCGTCGTCGTCGCAGGGGAACCCCTCGCTCAGCGCATAGCCGAGGCCCATGTGCACCGCCCCCTCGATCTGGCCCTCGCACAGCAACGGGTTGACGGCGCGACCGACATCGTGGGCGGCGACCACGTTCTCGACCACACCCGTCTCGGGATCCATCACCACGAGCTGCGCGGCGTAGCCGAAGGTCGAGTGGATGATCGGGTTCTCGACCCCGTCGTTCATCGAGTTGGTCCAGTCGACCCGGTACTCGCCCTCGTAGTCGACGCCGACCTTGCAGCCGTCGGCCATCGCGATGCGACACGCATCGGCGACCGATCCGGCACCCATCAGCGTGCCGCGACTGCCGGTGGTCTGCCCGGCGCCGAGCTCGCGGGTCGAGTCGACGATGACCACGACGTCCTCGGCGGCGACGCCGAGTTCCTCGACCGCGACCTGGAGCGCGACGGTGTGGACGCCCTGGCCCATCTCCGTCCAGCAGTGCCGCACCTCGACGATGTTCCTTCCATCGGGGCCGTCGGGCCGGAAGTGCACGACCGCCCTGGCGATCTCCTTGAAGCCGTTGCCGAGACCCGAGTTCTTGAGCCCGAGGCCGACCCCGACCGCCTTGCCGGCCGCCACGGCCTCCTCGTACGGCACCTTCACCGCGTCGAGACACGCCTGCGCGCCGAGGCAACCGTCGTCCATGATCTGGCCGGGCCCCCACACGACACCGGGTGAGATGACGTTGCGATTGCGGATCTCCCAACCCGAGATGCCGACCTTTTCGGCCAGCCGGTCCATCACGCCCTCCATGGCGAACTGCGCCTGGTTGGCCCCGAACCCGCGGAAGGCGCCACACACCGAGTTGTTCGTGCGGGCCGCGATGGCTTCGCAGTCGATGTTCGGCACGACGTAGGGGCCGCTGGCGTGGCCCGCCGCCCGCTCCAGCACCTTCATGCCGACCGACGCGTACGGGCCCGAGTCGCCGACCATGCGGATCCGCAGCGCCGTCAACCGACCCTCGTCGTCGCAGCCCGCCTCGTAGTGCATCCGGATCGGGTGGCGCTTGGTGTGGACGAGGAAGGACTCCTCACGCGAGAACGTGATCTTCACCGGCCGTCCGAGGAGCCACGCGGCGAGCGCCGTCTGGGCCTGATTCGACATGTCCTCCTTGCCGCCGAACGCGCCACCGTTGCTGACCAGCTCGGTGACGATCCGGTCGGTCGAGACGTCGAGCATGCGGGCGATGTCGTTGCGGTCGTCCCAGATGCCCTGTCCGCCGGAGAAGACCATGAGCCGGTCGAAGTCGACGGGCTCACCGTTGGTGCCGCCGGCGGTCAGGGGCAACGGCTCACCCGCGGGGACCGGCACGGCGAGGGTGGACTCCGGTTCGAGGAACGCGTGGTCGATGCGCTGGGTCTGGAAGGTCTCGCGCACGACGTGGGCGGCCGAGTCCAGTGCGGCGTCGGCGTCTCCCCGGTTGTAGGTGGAGGTGGAGAGGATGTTGCCGTCCAGCTCCCAGACCGCGTCCTCCGCGCCGGGCGCGATGGCTTCGATTGGGTTCACGATCGGCGGGCGGACGTCGTACCGCACGTCGATCAGCTGGGCGGCGCGACGCGCGGTCGGCCGATCCGCCGCGACCACCACGGCGAGGACGTCGCCGAGATAGCTGGTGCGGCCGCCGACGGGGATGAAGACCGGCCAGTCCTTGTGGATCAGACCGGCGCGGAGCTCACCGGGCACGTCGGCGCCGGTGAAGACCGCCTCGACGCCCGGCACCGCTTCGGCCGCGCTGGTGTCGATCGCGAGGATGTCGGCTCGGGCATGGTCGGTGAGACGCACCGCGCCATGGAGGAGGCCCGACGGCTGCATGTCGTCGATGAAGGGGCGATCCCCCATCGACAGTTCGGCGGCCTCGTACTTCACGCCGCGACTGCCGACGCCCTTCGGGGCGATCGCCACGGGGATCTCGTCGGCCGCGAGCGCCTCGACCGCGTCGAGGATCTTCGTGTAGCCGGTGCACCGACACAGGTGGGCGCCCAGGAGGCGGGCCGCGCCGTCGCGGGTGAGTTCACTGCCCTTCTTGTCGAGCATCGCCTTCGTGCGGACGACGATGCCCGGCGTGCAGAAGCCGCACTGGAGCGCGCCGTGGGCGGCGAACGCGGCAGCCATCCGGTCCCGTTCGCCGGCGTCGATGCCCTCCAGGGTGACGACCTCGGCGCCCTCGGTCTTCTCCATCGACGTCTGACACGACACGCGGGCCTTGCCGTCGACCAGCACCGTGCAGCAACCGCACTGGCCCGAGGGCGAACAACCGTCCTTGGGCGACAGCACACCCAGCTCGTCACGCAACGCGGCGAGCAGGTGCTCGTGGTCGGCGGAAGCTTCGGTTGCCGCGCCGTTGAGGTTGAACGTGGTCATGGCGACTCCTCGGGGGGCGGGACGGGCCCGCGCTGCGTGGTGATGGCGGTGTAGGTCTCGGGTCGGCGGTAGCGCTCGAACTGGAACAGGGTTTCCTTGTAGTTCCGGGTGAGGTCCAGGTCGATGTCGGCCACGGCGAGCTCGTCGCCGTTGTGCGCGGTCAGCGCGATGACGCGGCCGGTCGGCGCGATGATGCAGCTGTCGGCCAGCGACTCGACCCCCTCCTCGTTGCCGCCCTTGGCGACCCCGACCACGAAGCAGCCGTTCTGATAGGCGCCCGCCTGCATCACGAGGTGGCTGTGGAACGACTGCAGCATGTCCTGACTCGGGTCGGGGGCATAGTGCATCGGCGTGTTGTAGCCGATCAGGATCAGCTCGGCGCCGCCCAGGGCCAGGCAGCGATAGGTCTCCGGCCAACGGCGATCGTTGCAGATCGCCATGCCGACGACGCCACCGAACGCCCGCCAGGTCGGGAAGTCGTCTCCCGCCTCGAAGTAGCGCCGCTCGAGGTGCTGGAACTCACGCCAGGGCTCGTGCTCGGCATGGCCCGGGAGGTGGACCTTGCGGTACTTGCCCACGATCGAACCGTCGCGTTCGACGAGGATCTGCGTGTTGTAGCGATGGCCGTCCGGCGTGAGCTCGGCGTAGCCGAGGCAGAAGCCGACGCCGCGCTCGGCCGCGACGTCGAAGAGCCGCTGGGTCTCGGGCCCGGGCATCTCGGTCTCGTAGAAGTCGTCGAGCTCGAGGTCGTCCTCGTCCTCGACGTACCAGCGGGGGAAGAACGTGGTGAGCGCGAGCTCGGGGTAGACAACGAGATCGACGCCGCCGGTCGCGGCCTGTTCGAGCAGCGCGATCAGTCGGTCGACCACGGCCGCCCGCGGTTCGTGGCGCCCCACCGGGCCGACCTGGGCCGCGGCCACGCGGAGAATCCGGCCTTCGTTCTCGACCAGCGGGCCGTCGGCGGCCCTCTCGACGTCCGTCACTCGGTGACCTCCTGGAGCGGCAGCCCCTGTTCGCTGGCGAGGAGTTGCTGCACGAGCGAGACGGTCTCGTCGTCGGCGCGGGCGTCGACCACCGTGCCCCGCTCGTCGAGCAGGAAGCCCTGGCCGTCACGACCGGCGAACACCGCCGGGTCGGTGTAGAGCTTCGGCTTGATCTGGGCCGGGTCACCCTCCTCGGGGCAGAAGACCATGCAGTTGCCGCACTCGTTGCACAGCTCGGCGAGCACGAGGTACTGCTGACGGTCCGGCATCCCCTCGAGGCTCTTGATGTTGAAGAACGCGTCGTTGGGACACACCGTGATGCAGAAGTTGCAGGCGACACAGCCCCACATCTCGAGCTCGTGGTCGACGGCGCGGGGCAGCTTCTCGTTGCTGGTGAAGTGGTACGGCTCGCGTCCCTCACCGCGCAGCGACGCAACGTACTCGCGGATGACGGAGCCGTGGCCCGCCGCCTCGGCCGCGGCCTGCCGCCCGGCCCGATAGGTGGCGAGATCCGTGGCGCCGGCGTCCGCGACCGCGGCGGTGAGCACCTTCAGCATCGGGGCCATGCGCCCGTAACCGCCGGGCTTGAGCAGGTCCGAGCAGATCGTCGCCGGGTTGAGACCGGTGGCCAGCGTGTCGGCGAGGTTGTCCTTGGTGACGCCGGCGCTGAACGACACCATCACGTCGCCGTCGTGACCCGGGATCATGAACGTGTGGGGCAGCGCCGCCGCCAGCCGGTCGAGCAGGCTCGTGGAGATGACGTGGAGCGGCGCGCCGGAGAGGTACATCGTGTCGTCCGGCATGAAGCCACGGGTGTTGTCGACGACCAGCGTGTTGGTCAGCTTGATGCCGAACGTGCGCCCGCGGTCCTTGGCGTACTGGTTGAGTTCGCCGATGAGCTCGATGCCCCGCTCGAACTGGAGGTCCTCGGCGAAGGCGGATTCCTTCACGCTCACCGTGTCGTAACCGAGTTCGTCGTTCACGATGCCGGCGACCGTCTCGTAGCCCAGCAGCGTGGGATTGAGCTTCACGATCACGTCGAGCCCGTGCTCGTCGATCAGGTGCTTCGTGATCGACTCGATCTCCTCGGGCGGGCAGCCGTGGAACGTCGACAGGGTGAGCGTGTCCGAGATGACGGGGTCGAAGTCGAGGTCGCGGAACTCGGCGAACGAGCCCTGGATCTGGGGCCGGAGCGCCTCGATCGCCGCCGACGCGTCGTGCATGCCCCGGATGAACGCGGCGACCTTCTCGGTCGTGATGCCGGCGAGGTCGTAGCCGACCGACATGTCGAACACGTGGGCGCCGGGATCGCCGACGAACTCCCGCAGCGGCTCCCAGCGGCGCAGCATCTCCAGCGTCACCCACGCCTTCACGTACTCCTCGAGGCTCGCCGGCACCTCGAGTTCCTGGCTCCACTCGATGTTGTAGCCGATGGTCTGCATGTCGATGCAGGGCCGACCGATCTCCAGGTCGTCCATCACCTGCACCGTCTTCAGCTCGAACAGTCGGCCGCCGCCGAGCCACGCGAGGACGATGTTCTGCGCCATCTGACTGTGGGGACCGGCGGCGGGACCGATCGGCGACTCGCACCGGCGGCCGAGGAACTCGAACGACAGGTCGATGTCGGGATCGGGGCGCCAGATCCGGGCGTTCGGGAGGTCGAAGATCTTCTTGCGGCTCGCCCACTCGTGCTCGATGCGGCCCAGCAGGGCGGCGAGCGACATCGGGGTGAGTGGGGGCGTTGCCTCAGCCATCGGCGTTCCCTTCGTCGGCGCTCGCGAGCGAGAGCATCACATGGAGGAGGACGTCCGCGCCCGCCTCGAGGTCCGCGGGGCTGGTGTACTCGGCGGGGTTGTGACTCAGCCCGTCCTTGCTCGGCGTGAAGATCATCGCGGTCGGGCACACGCGGGCGAGCATCTGGGCGTCGTGCCCTGCGCCCGACGGCATGCGACGAACGGTGTGACCGAGCGACGACGCCGCCCGCGCCACCAGGTCCACGACGGTCGGCTCGAAGATGACCGGCCCGAAGCGGGCGAGCGTGCGGGTCTCCACGGTGCAGTGCTCCGCCGCCGCGGCCTCGGCGACGAACGCGGCCAGTTCGGCCTCGGCCTTCTGGAGAACGCCCTCGTCGGTGTTGCGCAGATCGACGGTGAGCGTGGCCGACGCCGGCACCACGTTCACGAGGTTGGGCGCGAAGTCGAGGGCACCCACGGTGGCCACCTGGGGATGCCCGAAACGGTCGGCGAGTTCGCGGGCGAAGGCGACGACGCGGGCGGCGACGAGCCCGGGGTCGCGACGCAACGCGATCGGGGTGGTGCCCGCATGGTTCGACTGGCCGGTGATGGTCAGCTCCTGCCAGCTGATGCCCTGCACGCTCTCGACCGCGCCGATGGTGATGCCCTCGGCCTCGAGCACCGGACCCTGCTCCACGTGCAGCTCCACGAACGCATGCGGCGCGCGACCCGGCAGCGGCGCGGCGCCGGCGTAGCCGATCCGCTCGAGCTCGGCCCCGACCTGCGCGCCGTCGATGCCTTCGATGTCGAGTGCCTCCTCGAGCGGCATCCCGCCGACGTAGACGAGGCTGCCGAGCATGTCCGGCGGGAAGCGGGCGCCTTCCTCGTCGGTGAAGAACGCGACGGCGAGGGGGCGCTGAGGCGTGATCCCGGCGGCCTGCACGGTCTCGATCACCTCCAGCCCGGCGAGCACGCCGAGGTTGCCGTCGTAGCGGCCTCCCGTGCGCACCGTGTCGATGTGGGAGCCGCACATCACGGGAGGGCCGTCGGTTGCGCCGGCCATGGTGGCGACCACGTTGCCGATGCCGTCGACCGCGACATCGAGGCCCAGGTCGCGCATCCAGGTGACGACGAGGTCGCGGCCGGCCTTGTCCTCGTCGGTGAGGGCGAGCCGGGCGCAGCCCTCGGTGCCCTCGATCGCGCCGATCTCCGCGAGCGCGGCCAGGCGACCGACGAGGCGGTCGATGTCGACGCGGAGGTCGGCGGTGGGCGCGGGCATCACACGACGGTACCAGACGGCCTTTACAAAATGTACAAGTCGCTGGGGTCGTGGGGTACGCTCGCATCCATGGCCGCGACGGACCCGGGCGACATCGCTGCAGAGTTCCTCGTTGAGCCGTTCGTCGAAGGCTCCCCCGGCGCCCACGTGACCGCCGCGGTCGACGCGTTCGCAGCTCACGAGATCGACGTCGAGCTCGGTCCGTTCGCCTCGTCCGCCGCAGGCGATGTCGACGCCATGGCCGACGCGATCGCCGAGATGATCCGAGCCGCGATGTCCAACGGGGCGACCTCGGTCCAGCTGCGGGTGGCGGCCACGGCCGAGGAGATCCCGGTCCCGACCCTGCGCGATGCGCTCGACGACATCCTGCGCATGGCCGAGCGCGAGATCGGCACGGTGGCGTCCGAATGGGACCGCGATCAGAAGCAGCGAGTCGTGCGCATGCTCGAGGAGCGCGGCGCGTTCCTGCTGCGCGGCGCGGTGGACGACATCGCCCGGATCATGGGTGTGTCCCGCATCACGATCTACAACTATCTGAACGCGATCGAGGCGGACACGGATGGCTGACCTCCTCATCCACGACGCCTGGACCGTCGCGACGGTCGACGCAACCCGCCGCGAGTTCGACGGCGGCTGGGTCGCGATCACGGACGGCCTCGTGTCCGGGGTGGGCGGACCGGACGATGCACCGCCGTCGGCCACCGAACGCATCTCCGCCGAGGGCTGCCTCGTCACCCCGGGGCTCGTCAACACCCACCACCACCTCTTCCAGAACCTGACCCGGGCCTACACGCCCATGACCGCGGCGCCGCTCTTCGGCTGGCTCCAGTCGCTCTACCCGCTGTGGACCGCGGCCATCGACGAGGAGTCCGAGTACCTGGCGGCGTGGGTGGGGCTCGCCGAGCTCGCGCTCTCGGGCTGCACGACCTCCAGCGATCACCACTACCTCCACCCGCCGCGAGCCGGCGATCTCCTCGGCGCCGAAATCGAGGCGGCCGTCGATCTCGGCCTGCGCTTCCATCCGACCTACGGGTCGATGTCGCTGTCGGAGAAGGACGGTGGCCTCCCGCCCGACGACGCAGTCCGCGACGAGGACGACATCCTCGCCGAGTCCGAGCGCCACGTGTCCCGCTGGCACGACCCGGCCCACGGGGCCATGGTGCGGATCGCGCTCGCGCCGTGTTCGCCGTTCTCCGTCACCCCGGACCTGATGCGGCGCACCGCCGAGCTGGCCGAGCGGCTCGACGTCCGCCTCCACACCCACCTCGCCGAGAACGCCGAGGACGACGAGTTCGCGTTGGCGACCTTCGGGATGCGCCCCGTCGATCTCTACGAGGACGTCGGCTGGATGAGCGATCGCAGCTGGGGCGCCCACGTGGTCCGCCCGGATCCCGACGAGGTCGCCCGGCTCGGTGCGGCCGGCGTCGGCATCGCCCACTGCCCGAGCTCCAACATGATCCTGTCGTCCGGCATCGCCCCGGTGATCGACCTGCGCCACGCCGGCTGTCCCGTCGGCCTCGGCTGCGACGGCTCCTCGTCGGCCGACTCGGCATCGCTGTGGCAGGAGGCCCGACTCTCGATGCTCCAGGGCAAGCTCGTGTCCGGTGCCGACGCGATGACCGCCCGCATCGCCCTCGAGGTCGCCACCCGCGGTGGTGCCGGCTGCCTCGGCCGCACGGGCGAGATCGGCGAACTCTCGGTCGGCGCGGTCGGCGACGTCGCCATCTGGGACCTCAGCGGCCCCGTGTTCGCCGGCGTGCTCGACGATCCGATCGAAGGCTGGCTGCGCTGTGGCCCGACCGCCGCGCGCGACACGATCGTCCACGGCCGCGCCGTCGTGCGCGACGGACACCTCGTGTCCCCCGACCTCGGCGGCAACCTCGCCGCCCACCGCGTCGCCAGCCGACGCTTCCAGCCGATCTGACCCCCACCCCGTTCCCCCAGTTCGAGAAGTAGGGGGACGCACTAGGGTCCCGACGATGACGGCGGAGCCCGAGTACGTCCACGGCCACCATGCGTCGGTGCTGCGCTCGCACAAGAGCCGCACGATCGCGAACTCGGCGGCGTACGTGGCCGCCCGTCTCCAGCCGGGCATGCGGGTGCTCGATGTCGGCTGCGGCCCCGGCAACCTCACGGCCGAGATCGCCGGCCGTGTCGCGCCGGGCGAGGTGATCGGGATCGACGCGTCGGACACGATCGTGGCCGAGGCCGCGCGGGACCACGGCGAGGCGGCGTCGTTCGCGCTCGGCGACGTGTACGCGCTCGACTACCCCGACGACGGCTTCGATCTCGTCCATGCCCACCAGGTGCTCCAGCATCTCGACCGGCCGATCGAGGCACTGCGCGAGATGCGTCGGGTCACGACCCCGGGTGGGATCGTCGCCGCCCGCGACGCCGACTACGGCGCGATGACGTGGGCGCCGGCGAACGAGGGCATGGACCGCTGGATGGACCTGTACCAGCGCATGACCGCGGATCTGGATCACGATGCCAACGCCGGTCGTCATCTGCTCGGGTGGGCGCAGCAGGCGGGCTTCACCGACATCACCGTCAGCTCGTCCACCTGGGAGTTCGCCGACCCCGACAGCCGCGGGTGGTGGTCCGGCGTGTGGGCCGACCGCGTCCTCCAGTCGAGCTATGGCGACATCGCCGTGCGCGACGGGCTGGCGACGCGCCCCGAGCTCGACGAGATCGCCGCCGCGTGGCGGGACTGGGCCACCCGGCCCGACGGCTTCTTCCTCTGCCCCCACGTCGAGATCGTCGCCGTCGCATGAGCGGGGCGTTCACGGTCCGGGCGACGATCCACCAGACGCCGCACCCGGACACGCACACGGTTCGACGCGACCAGGTGATCGCCGTCGACGCGGCGGGCCGTATCGAGTCGATCCGGCCCGCCACCGAGGACGACACGGAAGACGTCGAGCTGCCGGCCACGAGCGTGCTCCTCCCCGGCCTGATCGACACCCACATCCACGCGCCCCAGTGGCCCCAACTCGGCACCGCCCTCGACCGACCCCTCGAGGAATGGCTGTTCGACCACACCTTCCCGCTCGAGGCCCGTTGCGCCGACCCGGCCTTCGCCGAGCAGGTCTGGGAGTCGATGGTGCCCACGCTCCTCGGGCTCGGCACGACCACCGCCGTGTACCACGCCAGTATCCACGAGCCGGCCACCACGGCGTTGGCCGAAGCGTGTCACCGACACGGCCAACGCGCCTTCGTCGGCCGGGTCGCGATGGACCACCCGGAGGGCACGCCCGAGTGGTATCGCGACGCCACCGCCACCGAGGCCGTGGCGGCGAGTGCCCGCTCGATCGAGGCGATCCGAAGGCTGGGCGGGCGGTCCGGCCTCGTCGAGCCGATCGTCACGCCCCGCTTCATCCCCGCGTGCACCGACGCCGCGCTGGAAGGCCTCGGCGAGCTCGCCGCGACCACGGCCACCCGCATCCAGACCCACTGCTCCGAGAGCGACTGGGAGCACGCCTACGTGCTCGATCGTCACGGCATGACGGACGCCGCCGCACTCGATCGCTTCGGTTTGATCGCCGACCACACGGTGCTCGCCCACGCAACGCATCTCACCGACGACGATCGCGCCCGACTGATCGGCCGGGGCGCCGGTGTCGCCCACTGTCCGTTGAGCAACGCCTACTTCTCGCAGCGCGTCTTCCCCGCCCGGGCCGCGATCGACGCGGGTCTCCGCGTGGGGCTCGGCACCGACATCGCCGGCGGCGCCGAGGCGTCCCTCGTCGCCCAGTGCGCCCACGCCGTCACGAGCAGCCGTCACCTCGGCGACCCGATCGACATCGTCCGGGCGTTCTGGATGGCGACCGCGGGCGGGGCGGAGCTGCTCGGGATCCCCGCCGGTGTCCTCGAACCGGGGCGCCACTTCGACGCCGTGGCGATCGATCTCGACGCGGTCGGCGTCTGGCCCGAGGTGGACGACGACGCCCGCGTGTTCGAGAAGATCGTGCGGCGGGGCGCCGACGCGATCACCGACGTGTGGGTCGACGGCGTCGCCGTCAGCCCAGGTCGTGGGCCCGCAGCTGATACTCGTTCTGGGTGATGGCGACGACCTCGCCGGTGGCGTCCTTCAGCTCGCACTCCCACGAGTAGTCGGCCTTGCCGTTGGCGTCGGCCTCGTCCATCACCCGCTGTGCCTCCTCGTCGCTGATGCGGACCTCGACGGTGATGTCCGTCGTGGCCGGTCGCCGGAACCGGATCTTCAGGTCCTTCACGATCGGGTAGTAGCGCTTGGGGTCGAAGGTGGTGATGAAGATCGTGCCGCCCGGCACCTCGGCGAGGGTGAAGAGCGCGCCCGCGTACATCATCCCGACATGGTTGACGTTCGGCTCGAACGGCATCCGCAGCCGCACGAACCCCCGCTCTGCGTGGTCCACCACCACGCCCGTGCGTTTCAGGAACGGGATCGTGTCCCAGTTGCCCTGCGTGAGTCTCTCGGCGTCCCATTCCGTCATCCCGGCATCCTGACGCAGGTGCCCCGCCGATGCGACTCGTGACAGACTCCGGCGATGCCGGGGCTGCAATGGAGACTTCTTCACCTGCTCGCGGCGACGGCGCTGGCGATCACGCAGCCGCTGCTGAGCCTGCTCGGCGACAACCCGACCTTCTTCACCGCCCACGGCAGCTCGCCCGCCGAGATCGTGTGGTTCGCGCTCGTCGTCGCCCTCGGACCATCACTCGTGCTGGCCGGCGTCGTCGCCGGCGCCGCGGCGATCGGCACCACGGCCGGGAGGCGGATCCACCTGATCGTCATGGGCGCGCTCGCGTTCGTCTTCCTCATCCAGGTCGTGGATCTGGTGCCCGGCCCGTGGCCCGTTCCCACGCTGCTCGCCCTCGGCGGTGCGGTCGGTCTGGTGCACGCGTACCGGATCCAGCCCGCGGTCCGCAGCGCCACGTCCGTGCTCGCCATCGCGCCTGCTCTCTTCGTGGCGTCCTTCCTCTTCCTCTCGCCGACGAGCGATCTCGTGTTCGCGGCCGACGTCGACGCGGTGGAACTCGACGAGCTGTTCGACGCCGGGGAACTCACGGACGACACCGACTCGACGGAGGCCACCCCTCTGTCGACGGCCGAGCGTCTCGCCGATCGCTTCCCCGACGTCCATGTGCTGATCCTGGACGAGCTGCCGATCGCGTCGATTCTCGACGGGACCGGCGCCGTCGATCGGGCCCGCTTCCCGAACCTCGCCCGCCTCGCCGACACCGCCGACCTGTTCACCAACGCAACCACCGTGGGCTTCACGACCGAGCGAGCGGTTCCTGCGATCCTCACCGGCCGCTACGAGAGCAATCCGGCGCCCGTCTTCTCGACCTATCCCGAGAACCTCTTCACCCTTCTCGGCAGCATTTACGACGCGTCCGAGTCGGACCCGCTGGTCGATCTGTGCCCCGATTCGATCTGCAACGGTGAGCCCCCCGCCGAGATCGTCGCGCTCCTGGCCGCCGACGAGACCGACACCACGACCACGACGACGCGTCCGACCACCACGACGACGACCCAGCCGGCGGCCGACGACGAATCCGGCTCCTTCGGCCAGCTGCTGCGCGACAGCCGGATCGTCTTCGGGCACCTCGTTGCGCCCGACGGGCTCGACCTCGGCCTTCCCGAGATCGGCGCCACGTGGGGCGACTTCGGCAGCGATCTGGCGCCCGACCGCACGCCCGACTCAACCGCCGACCCGACAGCCACCACGACGTCCACGACCGCACCGGACGACACGACGACGACCGCCGCGCTGGACGTGACGCTGGGCGAACCGGCCGTCGGCGGCGGCGAGGTGGATGCCGAGGCGATCGCCGCCGCCAACCGCGAGTTCCTCGACAGCCTCGTCGACACCGACACGCGCGTCGCCGACTTCCGGCGCGACCTGACCACGCTCGGCCCGACCGGCACACCGCGCCTCAGCGTGATCCACGCCCTGCTCCCCCACGTGCCCTGGCGGCTCCATCCGAACGGCCAGATCTATGACGACGTCCGACTTCCCGGGTACTTCAACCGATGGGACAACGATCCGCAGATCGCCGAGGCCGGGCTGCAGCGCCACCTCCTCCAGCTCCAGTACACCGACGCGCTGATCGGTGAGTATCTCGACCGGCTCGTCGAGACCGGGGCGTTCGAGAACAGCATTGTGATCGTCACCGCCGACCACGGCATCGGCTTCGTGCCCGGCGAGCAGGCCCGCTCGGTGGGCGGCGCGGGAGGCGGCATCGCGGGCGTCCCGATCTTCGTGAAGCGGGTCGGCCAGACCGACGGATCGTCGTTCGACCACGCGGTGGAGACGATCGACATCGTCCCGACGATCGCGGCCCTGCTCGACATCGAACTGCCGTGGCCGGTCGACGGGCACGACCTCCACGGCCCCGAGGTCGACCGCTTCCGCGAGGTGCTGCATCCGTTCAGGATCACGATCCCCGATCCGTTCCCCGCGGCCCGCGACGAGGTGACCGACGAGATCCTCGCTCTCTTCGGCGCCGGCACGGACGGCAACCTCTACGGGCGGGCCGGCCTGCACGACCGCATCGCGACCGACGTTAGCGATCTCATGGTCGGCCGGAACGGACTCTGCTGGGTCATGGATCAACCGACCGCGATTCCGGAGGAGGACGGGGCGATCGGCTACGTCTTCGGCGAGGTCGTCAGCAACCGCACGGTCTTCATTCCGCTCGCCCTCACGGTCGGCGACGTGCTGGCGGGCACCTCCACGACCCTGCACCACGAGGTGCCGCACCGCGTCTTCGCCCTCGGCGACCCGACCGTGTTCGCCGGTGCGGACCCGGCGGACATCGCGCTCCACGAGATCATCGACGGCGAACTCCACGAGATCCGCCACTGCTGATCGAGGGTGGTGTCAGCACCACCCGCGGACACCCGGTTGCACCCTGGCCCCGTGGCTCGCCCGGGCGCGACCCTGAGGGTATGTCCCCCGCCACCGACGAGATCCGGGTCTTCGCCATCGACGACCATCCCCACGTGCTCGCGAGCGTCGCGCTGGTGGTCGCCGCCTGTGAGGGATTTCGCGACGTGGGGGCCGCTCCGGACGGCGAGACCGCGATCGAGCTGATCGGCGCGGACGACGGCCCGGACCCGGACCTGATCCTCATCGACCTGCACATGCCGGGTTGCGACGGGCTGGAGACGGCCCGTGCGCTCGCGGCCGGCGGCACCGACGCCGTGCTCGTACTCATGTCGACCGCCGACCGCGATGCGCTGCCGGACGGCGCCCTCCGCCCGCCGCTGCACGCCTTTCTCCCGAAAGCCGAGTTGTCCACGGATTCGCTTCGCGAGGCGTGGACCGGGGTTGTCGGTCCCGATCGCAGGCGCTAGGAGAAGGCGATGCCTTCGCTGCGCGCCGTCGTCGCCGACGACGATCTCCTCGTCCGAGCCGGCATCGTCGCGGTCATCGACGCGCTCGACGACATCGAGCTCGTCGGCCAGGCGGGCAACCTGTCGGAGCTCCTCGAGGTCGTCGACGAGCAACGTCCGGACGTCGTCATCACCGACGTGCGGATGCCGCCGAGCCAGACCGACGAGGGCATTCAGGCCGCCCGCCGAATCCGCCAGGACCACCCGACGACCGGGGTCGTGGTGCTGAGCCAGCACGCGGAGCCCGAGTACGTCCTCTCCGTGCTCGAAGGCGGATCGGAGGGCGTTGGCTATCTCCTCAAGGAGAACGTGTCGGACCTCGCCGAGGTCGAGCGAGCCCTGCGGGCCGTCGCCGCTGGTGGGTCGTCGATCGACCCGGCGGTCGTGTCGGTCCTGGTCGCGAGCCGCCAGTCCGCGCCGTCCGCGATCGACGAGCTGTCACCGCGTGAACGGGAGGTCCTGAGCCTCATCGCCGAGGGCGACAACAACGCGTCCATCGCGGCGCGGCTCGTCCTGAGCGAGGGGGCGGTCGCGAAGCACATCAACGCCATCTTCTCGAAGCTGCAACTGAGCGAGGAGCCGGCCGTGCACCGCCGGGTGAAGGCCGTGCTCCTGTGGCTCGCGGCCGCGACCTGACCCCTCAGAGCTCGACCGAGACCGTCGCGCGGATGTCGCCCGCGGACGCGCCGACCAGGAGCCGGTACCGACCGGGGTCGACCACCCAGGCCGACGATGCGAGATCCCACCGAGAGAAGGCCCGCTCCCGCAGCGTGACCCGGGCGACGCCCGACTCCCCCGGCCCGAGCTCCGCCTTGGCGAACCCCGCCAGCTCCTTCTCCGGCCGCGGCACGAGATGCTCGTCGGCCGCGACATAGACCTGCACGACCTCGGCGCCGGCGCGCTCGCCGGTGTTGGTCACAGGCACCTCGACGGTCAGCTCGGTGCCGGAACCCGCCACGGTCGGCGGACCCCAGTCGAAACTCGTGTAGCTGCCGCCATGACCGAACGGGATCCGCGGTGTCACGCCCCGCGCGTCGAAGCCGCGGTAGCCGACGAAGACGCCTTCGCCGTAGCGGACCGTCCCGGCCTCGCCCGGATAGTTGAGGAACGACGGCGTGTCGCGCTCGTCGATCGCCCACGTCGTCGGCATCCGGCCGCTCGGCTCCGCGTCGCCGAGCAGTACATCGGCGATCGCGTCGCCGCCCTCCTGGCCCGGGTACCAGGCGAGCAGCGTGGCCTTCACGTCGTCGAACCACGGCAGGTTCATCGGGGCACCGCAATTGAGGACGACGATCGTGTTCGGGTTTGCGGCGACCACCCGCTCGACGAGCTCGTTCTGGCCGTTGGGCAGGTCGATCGACTCGCGGTCGCCGCCCTCGGACTCCCACTCGGACGTGGAGCCGACGACGACGACGGCGGTGTCGGCTCGCGCCGCGAGTTCCACCGCGGCCGCGATGCCGGCTTCGCGCGTGTCCACGGCCGGCTCGATGCCGACGTCGACCAGGCACAACCACTGCCCCATTTCGCGCGGACGATGTTCGAGTCGGACGTCGTAGGTGCGGCCCGCTTCCAGATCGAGGTAGCCGTCGCCGCCGTGGAGTCCGAGCCCCGCGCTGAATCCGTCGCGGTTGTCGCACACGAACTCGTCGTCGACGAACAGTTCGGCGTGGGCGAAGCCCAGTGCGCAGAGCCGATGGCGTCCGCTCGCCGATGCGGTGTAGCGGAAGGTGACCCGCACCGACATCGCCTGGCGACCCTTCGGCCAGCTGTCGCCGAACCAGATGTTGAACGGCGTGCCGCGAGACACGGTGTCGAAGACCTCACCATCGAAGCCGATGCCGTCGAACAGCTCGAACGTCGCGCCGTCATCGCCGGTCTCCTCCGCGGTGACCGACGCGGCCCGGCGGCGCATGTCCACGCCTTCGGCGACGCCGACCAACCGCTCGCCGATTCGATCCGCCAGCGCCGTCGCCAGCATCGACGCCCGGTGGGGTACGAGCGACGCGGACCCGCCCCCCAGAATCGCCGTCTCCGCCCCGCCCGGGCCGATGAGGGCGACCGTGGACGTGTCGGCCAGCGGTAGTCCTCCGTCGTTGCGCACGAGCACCATCGACGACGCAGCAGCCCGCCGAGCGATCGCGCGGTGCTCGTCGCGCTCGATCGACGCTTCCTCGTGGTCCGTCGCCGTACCGAGCCGGCCCGCCCACGCGAGGAAACCGACGATCCGACGAACCTTGTCGTCGATCACGGCCTCGTCGACGTCGCCGCGCTCGACGGCGGCCCGGAGCTGTCCCTCGCCCCAGAACTTCCCGGGTCCGGGCATCTCGAGATCCAACCCGTACTTCGCCGGCGCGACCGTCTCCTTGATTGCGCCCCAGTCGGACACGACGAAGCCGTCGAAGCCCCATTCGCGCTTCAACACATCGATGAGCAGTTCCTCGTGGGCGCACGCGTGATCGCCGTTGACGAAGTTGTAGGCGCCCATGACCGATTGGACGTTCGCCTCCTTCACGGCCGCTTCGAACGGCGGCATGTAGATCTCGCGGAGGCTGCGCTCGTCGACGTCCACGTCGATGGTGTGGCGCTCGAACTCCTGGTCGTTGGCGATGTAGTGCTTCACGCAGGCGCCGACGCCGTGCGACTGCACGCCCTCGATGTACCCGACACAGATCCGCGAGCTGAGCTCCGGGTCCTCGCTGTACGACTCGAAGTGGCGGCCGCCGCGAGGTGAGCGGTGGAGGTTCACAGTCGGCGCGAGGAGCATGTCGACCTTGCGATCGATGCACTCCTCGCCGATCGCGCGGCCGACGGATCGGACGAGGTCCGGGTCCCAGGTCGCGGCCAGCGCACTCGGACCCGGGAACACCATGCCGGGGCCCTGGGATCGCCCCCGCACCCCGACGGGCCCGTCGCTCACACACCAGTCCGGAATGCCCAGCCGATCACAGCCCGGGATGATCCAGGCGCCTTCCCCGACAACCATCCGGCACTTCTCTTCCAACGTGAGCTGACCGACGAGAGCCTCCACGTCGTGCTGACCGGTCGCGTTCATGCGTTCCCCCTTTTCGTCGGGCGAACCTATCCCACTGCCCGTCCTGCGCCGGCCCCGCCAGAGCGTGGCAGATCGCCGTCGCTGCGTCGTACCCCGTATGTTCGGGGCCGCAGTGTGCAGCGAAGGAGCCGCAAGTGACCGATCTCTACCAGGACGCCACCGCCGGGATCGGCGAGCGGGTGAGCGACCTCCTCGGGCGCATGACGCTCGACGAGAAGGTCGCCCAGCTCGGCTCGATCTGGCTCACCGCGCTGGTGAAGGAGGAGACCCTCGACGAGGACGCCGTGGCCGAAGCGCTGAAGAACGGCATCGGCCATGTCACCCGCATCGGCGCCTCGACCGGCCTGCTCGCGAATCAGTCCGCCAAGCTCGGGAACGACATCCAGCGGGTGCTCGTCGAACGGACTCGCCTCGGCATTCCGACCGTCATCCACGAAGAAGGGTGCGGTGGCTTCCTGTCCCGCGGCGCCACCGTCTTCCCGCAGGGCCTCGGCCTCGCCGCCACCTGGAACCCGGAGCTCATGCGCCAGGTCGCCGACGTCATCCGCGTGCAGATGCTCGCCGTCGGCGCCCGCCACAATCTCTCGCCCGTGCTCGACGTCGCCCGCGACCCGCGCTGGGGTCGGGTCGAGGAGACCTACGGCGAGTCGCCCGAACTGTGTGCCCGCATGGGGGTCGCCTACGTGGCCGGCATGCGGACCGACGATCTCACCAACGGCGTCGTCTGCACGGGCAAGCACTTCCTCGGCTACGCGCTGTCGCAGGGGGGTCGCAACCAGGCACCGGTCCAGCTCGGCTACCGCGAACTCCGCGAGGTCTACGCCGAGCCGTTCGCCGCCGCGATCCGCGAGGCAGGTCTCGCGTCGATCATGAACAGCTACTCGTCCATCGACGGCGAACCCGTCGCGGCGAGCCGTGCTGTCCTGACCGACCTCCTTCGCGGTGAGCTCGGCTTCGACGGCACGGTCGTGGCCGACTACTTCGCCGTCATGCAGCTGCATCAGGCCCATCACACGTCGACCGGTCCGCAGGAGTCCGGCGTGCAGTCGCTGCGGGCCGGACTCGACATCGAGTTGCCGTCGCTGGACTGCTACCAGTTCATCCCCGACGCGATCGCTGCCGGGCAGATCGACGAGGCCCTCGTGGACGTGTCCTGCGAGAGGGTCCTCGCCCAGAAGATCCAACTCGGGCTGTTCGAGAACCCCTACGTGGATGCCGACGCCGCACTGGCCGTCTTCGACACGCCCGACCAGCGGGCGCTGGCCCGCACCGCCGCCGCCGAGAGCGTCGTGCTGCTGACCAACGACGGCGTGCTGCCGCTCCAGTCGCCATCCTCGCTGGCCGTCATCGGCCCCCACGCAGATGACCCCCGTCTCCTCCAGGGCGACTACCACTACCCGGCCCATCTCGAGATCATCTTCAAGCGGGCCGGCGTCGACGAGCACGTCGATCAGCTGCCGGAATCGGGGGGCGCCTTCGAGCCCGGCCCGTACTACACACCCCACGTGACACCACTCGCCGGGCTGCGCGAGGCGCTGCCGACGACCGAGATCACCTTCGCCCCGGGCGGCGCCGACACGGGCGACGACCGGTCCGGCTTCGACGACGCCGTCGCGGCCGCCGAGGCGGCCGAGGTCGCGATCGTGTTCGTCGGTGCCCGCTCGGGTCTGATCCCCGACGCGACGGTCGGCGAGGCCCGCGACGCCACGAGCCTCGATCTTCCCGGCGTGCAGTCCGAGCTCGTGGCCGCCGTCGCCGCCACCGGCACGCCGACCGTCGTGGTGGTCGTGAGCGGACGGGTCCACACCCTCGATGCCGAGGTCGAGAACACCAATGCCGCGCTCTGGTCGATTCTCCCGGGCGAGGAGGGCGGCGCGGCGATCGCCGACGTGCTCACCGGTGCGGTCAACCCTGCGGGACGACTGCCGGTCACGATGCCCAAGAACGTCGGCCAGATCCCGTTGCATCCGGACAGCCGCCGGCGCGGGGATCGGGCGGAGTTCTACGCCAACTATGTCGACAGCGACGTGCAGGCCCGCTTCTGGTTCGGCCACGGCCTGTCCTACACGACCTTCGACTACAGCGAGCTCCGCATCGATGCGGGCTCCACCACCTCGCCCACCACGGTCGCGGTCGATGTCACCAACTCGGGCGACCGCGACGGCGACGAGGTCGTGCAGCTCTCCATCACCGACGACGTCGCCTCGGTGGCCCGGCCGATCCGCGAACTGGTCGGGTTCCGCCGGGTCTCGATCCCGGCCGCCGAAACCCGCACCGTCACGTTCACCGTCGACGCGAGCCGACTCGCGTTCCACGGGCTCGACCTGCGGCTCGCGACCGAGCCCGGCACGTTCACCATCCATGTCGGTCGATCGTCCATGGACCCCGATGCCCGCACCGCGCAGGTCGAGATCGGCGGCGAGATCACCGAGTACCGACGAGATTCCATCGTCGCGACGACAAGCACCATCGCCTAGACAGGGTCAGCATTCCCCGTGCCATTCACCGTCGTTCGTTCCGATGCTCACCGGTCCCACCACTGCCTCGAGCTCGACGACACCGAGCTGATCCCGTCCTGGGAACACCCCGGTCGGGCCGACATCGTCGACGCCGCGCTGGACGAAGCCGGCTTCCCGACGATCGAGCCGCATGCACTCGATCAGGCGCTCGTCGAGCGCATCCACGCGCCCGACTACGTCGCGTTCCTCGAGAACGCATGGACCAGGTGGGAGGCCGCCGGACACGACGCGACGTCGGCGATGGCATACGCCTGGCCCGTCCGGCGGATGGCCGGCGGGCGGCCCGACGCCATCGAGGCGCAGCTCGGTTGGTACTCCTTCGCCGCCGACTGCTCGATCACGGCCGGTACCTGGCCGGCGGTGGAGGCGAGCGCGGCCACAGCCCAGACCGCCGCCGACCTCGTGCTCGACGGTGCCGCAGCGGCCTTCGCCCGCTGCCGCCCGCCGGGCCACCACGCCTCTCGCGACCAGTTCGGCGGCTACTGCTACCTCAACAACGCGGCGATCGCCGCTCAGCGGCTCCGCGACGGCGGCCACGACCGGGTCGGCGTGCTCGACGTCGATTACCACCACGGCAACGGCACCCAGGACATCTTCTGGCGCCGCGACGACGTGGCCTTCGCTTCGATCCACGCCGATCCGCTGGTCGAGTTCCCGTACTTCCTCGGTCACGCCGACGAGACCGGCGACGGCCCCGGCGAGGGCTTCACGAAGAATCTGCCCCTCCCGCACGACACCGACGCCGACACATGGTTCACGGCGCTCGATCACGCGCTCGGCTGGCTGGACGGACACGGCGTCACCGCCAACGTGGTGTCGCTCGGGGTGGATACCTTCATCCGCGACCCGATCAGCCGCTTCCGGCTCACGGCCGACGACTTCGACCGACTCGGCGCCCGCTTACGCGACCTCGCCACGCCGACCGTGTTCGTGATGGAGGGGGGCTACGCGACCGACGAACTCGGCGACAACATCCGTCGCGTGCTCACCGCCTACGACGGCTGAGCGAGGGCCCGGGCGACGAGGGTCATCGGGTGTTCGGTCGGCACGCCGGCGGCCGCGAGGTGCATCGAGCAGCCCGGGTTCGCGCTGGCCACGACGTCGGGCGTCGCCCGGTCGATCGCCGCGACCTTGCGGTCCCGGATGTCACCGGCGAGGTCGGGTTGGAGCACCGAGTAGGCGCCGCCGGCGCCGCAACACAGCCCGTCGTCGTCGAGCTCGACGAGGTCCCGTACGAACGGCGCGAGCACGGTGCGGGTGGCCGCATGGACCCGCTGCACGTGGCGGAGATGGCACGGGTCCTGCACGGCGACGCGCACGTCCAGCGGCGGCACCGACGGAAGACGGTCGACGTGGCGGGCGAGCCATTCCTGGATGTCGAACACCCGGGCGGCGAAGGCCGCCGCCTCGGGCGTGCCGAGCAGGTGGCCGTAGTCCTTCATCGCGGCACCGCACCCGGCGGAGTCGACGAGGATCGGGCGGTCGTCGTCGCTCAGCGCCCGCATCATCTGCTCGGCGAGCGCACGGGTCTGGTCGGTGATGCCCGCGTGGGCCTGGAGCGCGCCACAGCACGGCGCCGCGTCGCCCGTCGGCGTGACCCCGAAGCCGGCAGCCTCGATCACCCGCTGGCCGGCCTGGTGGACGTCTCGCTGCCACGCGTCCATCACGCAGCCGGTGAACAGGTAGACGTCCGACCCCGAGGTGGTGTGGGGCGCCCGACGCACCGGCAGATCCCGGGGCACCCCGAAGCGCTTCGGGACGAGCCGGGCCCGCGCCGCGATCGCGAGCAGCGAGCTGCCGACCCTCAGCAGCCGCGGCATCGCGAGGGGCCGGAACGCCAGCCGCTGCCACCACGGCGTGCCCTCACCCTCGGCGGTCAGCGTCTCGCGCGTCCGCTCCATCAGATGGCCGTAGGGCACGCTGCTCGGGCAGGCCGGCTCGCACGCACGGCACTGCACGCAGGTGTCGAACGACTCGCGCACCTCGAGGGTGACGGGTGCACCCTCCTGCACCTCGCGCATGAGCTGGATCCGGCCCCGCGGTGAGCGGGTCTCGTCGCCGGTGACGCGAAACGTCGGACAGTGGGGCAGGCAGAGCCCGCACTGCACACAGGTGTTCAGGTCGTCGGCGTCGAGTCGGAGATCCATCACGCCCCTGCTTGCCGGCCGGGGTTGAGGCGCCCGGTCGGATCGAAGTTGTGCTTCATCCGTGCGGCGATCGCCGCCGCTCCGGTATCGGCCGGCCGGGCCGGTTGCGGCGTGTCGGCCCACACGGTGCCCACGCCGATCGACGCGACGAAGCGACCGTCAGGGAACGCCGCGGCCGCCGCCGGCGTCAGCGACCAGCGATGCGGCGGCAGCGTCGGCGGGCCGTCGGCCTCGGCGAACGAACCGACCGAGCCCAGCGCGGCGGTCTCCGCGGCGAGATCCGGTGCATGGCCTTCGAGCAGCACCCAGGTGGAGGTGCCGTCGAACAGGACCGCGCCCGGCGCGTGGACCGCGTCGGCGACCGCCATCGGATCAACCTCCGACGCCACGAGCCACTGTCGCGCGGCCGGGATCGGGTTGGTCCGCAGGATCACCTCGGCGATCAGACCGAGCGTGCCGAGCGAGCCGGTCATCAGTTTCGGCAGGTTGTAGCCGGTGACGTTCTTCACGACCGGCCCACCCCCGGTGACGAGCTCTCCCTCGGCGCTGACATAGCGGACCTGGAGAACGGCGTCGCGCAGCCGACCCCGCCCGAGCGTCTCGACGGCGTTCTCGCCCACGGCGATCGCCCCGCCGACCGTGCCACCCCGGTCCGGCAACGCGGTCCGCTGGCCGTGGGAAGCGAGGGCGGCGTCGAGTTCGGCGACCGTCGTCCCCGCCCGGACCTGCACCGTCATCTCCGGGGCGGCGTAGGCCACGATGCCGGTGGGCGCGGCGAGGATCCGGGCGTCGTCGGCGAGGGCGCCGCCGACGGCCCAGCGGGTGCGTCCGCCGGCCACCGCCACCGGGTCGGCCGCGCCGACGTCCTCGGCGAAGTCATGGAGCACCGGATCGGTGACGGCGAGGGAGGCGGTCATCCCCACACCCCGGTCGGGACGGCGCGCAGTTGCTGGATGTCGGCGCACGAATGCCCCTCGGGCAGCACCTTGCCGGGGTTGGCCCGACACAGGGGATCGAAGGCGCGCCGGAGCCGGTTCTGGTGTTCGAGGTCGGCGTCGCTGAACAGCTCGCCCATGAACCGCTGCTTCTCGACACCGATGCCGTGCTCACCCGACAGCACCCCGCCCGCCGCCAACGAGGCCCGCAGGATCTCGGCTCCCGCGGCGTGGACCCGCTCGAGCGTGCCTTCCTCGCGGGCGTCGAACAGCAGGAGCGGATGGAGGTTGCCGTCACCGGCGTGGAAGACGTTCATGACCACGACGTCGTGGCGGTCCGCGATCTCGTAGACCTCTTCGAGCACGTCGGCCAGCGCGGAGCGGGGCACGACCGTGTCGTGGAGGTAGTAGTCGGGCGCGAGCTGGGCGATGGCGCCGAAGGCGGTCTTCCGCCCCTTCCAGAGCAGCTCGCGCTCCGCATCGGAGCCGGCCCGCCGCACGTCGGTGGCCCCGTTCGCCCGGCCGATCTCGTCGATACGGGCTGCGTCGATGTCGACGCCCGCCTCCAAGCCCTCGATCTCGGCGAGTAGCACGGCCGCGGCGTCGGTCGGGTAGCCGGCAGAAACGAAGTTCTCGACGGCCACGGTGATGCGCTGGTCCATGACCTCGAGGGCAGCCGGCACGATCCCCGCAGCGATGATGTCGCTGACCGTCTGGGCTGCGGCGCGAACCGAGGAGAACGAGAGCAGCAGGGTGCGCACGGCGGGCGGGTTGCGCGTCAGCCGCACCGCGATCCGGGTCGTGATGCCGAGGGTGCCCTCGCCCCCGACGAAGGCACCCCGCAGGTCGAGTCCGGCCGGCTCCGCGTCGAGCCCGCCGAGCATGACCGCCTCGCCGTCCGGCAGGACGACCTCGAGCGCGACGATGTGGGCATCGGTGACGCCATAGGCCAGACAGTGCGGACCGCCCGAATTGTTGGCGACGTTGCCGCCCAGCGTGCAGACCGACTGGCTCGACGGGTCGGGCGCGAAGTGCCACCCGTGGGGGTGCAGATGGCGGGACAGATCGAGATTGATGAGGCCGGGCTCGACCCACGCGATCCGGTTCGCTTCGTCGATCTCGAGGATGCGGTTCATCTTCTGCAGGGAGACGACCACCGGGGCGCCGAGCGGGATGGCGCCACCCGCCAGCCCGGTACCGGCGCCGCGGGGAACGATCGGTGAGTCGTGACGGGCCGCCACCCGCATGATGGCCTGCACCTCGGCGGTGCTCGTCGGGAAGCACGTCGGTCCGGCGACGCCGCCGCCGAACACCGACGCGTCCTTGGCCATGAGCGCCCGCTCGGCTCCGTCCATGCGCACCCGCTCGGGCGCGAGCGCTGCCCGGAGGTCCGCGACCAGCGGGTCGACGACGGCCGCGCCGCGGCGGGTCAGTCGGTCGAGGAGCCGCATCGTCATCAGCGTAGGGCTGCCCACGTCGACAGTGCCCCGATGGGGGACCACACTGGTCCGATGAAGCGCCCGAACATCCCGCTCGACAAGGTCGACCTCGTCTCGGGGCCCGTCTTCATCGCGACGATGCTGTGGGAGGCGAAGGTCCTGCGGGATCGACCACAACGGGAGATGGGCGATCTGGACGGCTGGACCAAGGAGGAGCTCGCCGATCCCTCACTCCCGGGCGACGAGCTCGTGCCGGTCGGCTACGAACGCCGCGACACCGCCGCGAGCCTCACGATGCTCGTCGGCAACGTGGCGGTGAACATCGCCTACGCGGGGATCTACGGCCGCCTCCACCGGTTCCTCTACAAACACCGCATCGCCAAGCTCGGCACCCGCCCGGTCGCCGGCTGGATCACCGCGATGGTGCTGTGGGACTTCCTCTACTACTGGAGCCATCGCTGGCAGCACGAGAGCCGCATCCTCTGGGCGAACCATGTCACCCATCACTCGAGCGAGCACTACAACCTCTCGACCGCGCTGCGTCAGCCGTGGTCCGGCTATCTCACGTCCTGGGTCTTCCTGCCGATGCCGCTGCTCGGGGTGCCGCTGCATCGCACCGCCCGGGCCGGCCAGCTCAACCTGCTGTACCAGTACTGGATCCACACCGAGGCGATCGACCGGCTGGACCCCGTGAGCGAGTCGGTGCTCAACACGCCGTCGCACCATCGCGTCCACCACGGCGCCAACCCGCAGTACCTCGACCGGAACTACGCCGGCATCCTGATCACGTGGGACAAGCTCTTCGGCACCTTCGAGCCGGAGCTCCGTCGGGTGAAGTACGGGCTGACGAAGAACATCAAGACGTTCAACCCGATCCGGATCGGCTACCACGAGATGGCCGACATCGCCCGCGACGTCGTGCGGGCCAGGGGCTGGCGCAACAAGCTCGGCCACATCTTCCGCCGCCCCGGCTGGCAGCCGGTGCCGGCTCGGGTCAGAGCATCTGCGCGAATCGGTGCAGGAAGGCGGCGACCTGGCCGCGGGTCACCGGGTCATCGGGCGAATACGTCGACGCCGACGTCCCCGTCGTGATCCCGTTCGCGAACATCCACGCCACCGGCACCTGCTGCCAACCCGACACCACATCACCGAACGGATGCGACGAGTCCACCGCGGGCTCACCGACCAGACGCCACAACAGCGCTGCCAACTGGCCGCGGGTCACCGGGTCGTCGGGCGAATACGTCGACGCCGACGTCCCCGTCGTGATCCCGTTCGCGAACATCCACGCCACCGGCACCTGCTGCCAACCCGACACCACATCACCGAACGGATGCGACGAGTCCACCGCGGGCTCACCGACCAGACGCCACAACAGCACCGCCAACTGGCCGCGGGTCACCGGGTCATCGGGCGAATACGTCGACGCCGACGTCCCCGTCGTGATCCCGTTCGCGAACATCCACCCCACCGGCACCCGCTGCCAACCCGACACCACATCACCGAACGGATGCTCGGCCGCGTCGTCGTTCCAGCATCCGATCGTGCCGCCGGCGAGCGCCCGGGCGCAGCTCGGTTCCGGATCCGGTTCGGGCTCGGGCTCCGGCTCCGGGGCCGTCGGCGTCGCCGTCGCGGTGGCCGATGCGTCGCCGGTGCCGTGGCTCGTCACGGCCGCGACGCGGAACTCGACCTCCGCGTCGGCCGTGAGTCCGGTCACCGTGGCGGCGGTGTCGACCGAATCACCGTCGGTGTCGGTCGCAGCGGTCCACGGATCGCTTCCGGTGCGTTGCTCGAGGACCCACCCCGTGAGCGCGGATCCGCCGAGGTCGTCCGGAGCGGTCCAGGTGAGGTCCACCGACTCCACACCGGCCGTGGCCCCCAGTCCGGTCGGCGCGCCCGGATCGTCGGGGATCAGGTAGGTCCGCAGCTGGCCGTAGATCCAGTTGTCGAACACGTTCGTCATCGCGTGGACCCGACCACCAGGAGCGGACGCGAGGCCGACGACATCGGCCGTGGAGTACCCGATGTCCTGGGACCAGGACACGGAGCCAACGCCACCCTCGGGACCGACGTGGCTCAGGGTGACGGTGCCGTCGGCACCGATGAAATCATCATTGCTGTGGGCGAGGGCCACCGCGACAGCGCCACCGTCGCGCCGCACCGCGAGGTCGTGCACCGCATCGACGGTGTCGACGTCGGCAACCGTGACCCACCCAGCGGTGCCGATCGACGTGTCGAGCGTGCCATCCAATGCAATCCGCCCCACGACCGCGGCATCGCCACCCAGTGGGATTCCAGTGACCGTCGCACTTCCGCCGCCGACCCAGAGGTGGGACCCGGCGTCGAGCGCGCAGGCCCGGATCATCGCGGTCGACGTGAACGACCCACCGCCCGAGAACGACTCGACCGGCGCGCCGGACGGGTCGATCACGTCGACGAAGCCGCCACGCGCGGCACCGAGAAAGGACGTCCCGCACGCCCACACGTTGTCGTCGGCGTCGACCACGAGGTCGAGGGTTCCGCTCGTCTGGAGGTCGGCATCGTGGCTCAGAACGACCGTGCCGTCACCGTCGAAACCGGTCACCACCGAGCCTGAAGAGTCGAGGGCCGTGACGAAGGCGTTCGTGCCGTCACCGCCACCCACGTAGACGGTCCCGTCGGACGCGGCCGCCACGGACCACGCCCAATGACCGACCGGAAGCCGAGCCACGCCGTTGCCACCGAAGCCGGTGTCGAAGCTGCCGTCGTCCGGATCGATCTTCGCGACAACGCCGTGATACCCGCTGTCGCTCTCCACGCCGCTGACCAGCACGTCACCGTCGGGGTGCAGGCCGACGGCCAACGGCAGCGACCACTCGTCACCGTCGACCCCGTCGATCATCTCGAACTCGGTCGTGTCTTGCACCACACCGGTCGTCGACACGCGGCGCAGCCGGATCATCCCCGAGCTGCTGTGCTCGACGGTGGCGAGGCTGCCGTCGTCGAGAACCACGACACCGACCGGCTTGACCGAGTCCGCACCGTCGGACTGGCTTCCGAACGCGAGCAGTCCGTCGTCCGAGAACGTGGTGTCGAGCGACGGCCCGGCGGGCGCCGCACCCACCGCCGAGGCGGCCAGCGCGAACACCGCCGCGACGGCGAGCACGGCCAGCCGGCCCGTGATGCAACGACGGCGGGACGGCGCGGGCGAGACAGGAGATGGGAGAGCCATGGACTTCTGTCGACCGCCGGCCTCCGATTCTGAGTGGCCCGTGCCCTGCGGAGGATCACGCCCCCATCGAGCCGACGAACCGATCGACCAGCTGATCGGCCAACGCGGCGGTGTCGACCTGGTTGCCGGTGAGCGCGGCGAGCACGAGGGGCCCCAGCAACTGGTATCCGACGAGCGTCGGGTCGAGCCCGGCCGGGATCACGCCCTCGTCGACCCCGAGTTCGAGCACGACCCGGATCGCCTCGGTCTTCTCGTCCTGATCCCGCTCGCTCAACTCACCGACCTCGGGGATCTGCTGCCGGAGCGCGAAGATCGCGGGGAGGATGCAGGCCTGGCGCGGATCGGCGAGCGACCCGGCGAGCTGGGCGACGAGCGCCCGGAGTGCGCCTTGGAAGCCGAGCTCGAGGTCGGGCACGTCGATCTCCGGGACGTTGGAGCGCAGCACGTCGGTGAGCAGCTCGGTGCGCGAGCTCCAGTGTCGGTAGAGGGTCGACTTGGCCACCCCGGACCGCTCGGCCACGGCATCGACGGTGACGCCGCGAGCCCCGGACTCGACGAGCAGCTCGGTCGCCGCGTCGAGGAGCTTCTCGCGGCTTCGCGCCACTCGGGGATCGGTTCCCGCTGCTGTGTCGGATGTCATGCGAATGACCCTTCCGCGTCCGGTAACACTACGATACCGTTTCGTTCTGTTATGACCACCCTCACCTCGATCCCCCCATCATCTCATCCCGCGACGCCCGAACCCGCCGTCGTGGCCGACAAGCGCCGCCAGCGCAACATCCTCCTCGCCACCTGCACCGCCCTCATGGCCGTCATGGCGTCCGTCTCCGGGCTGAACGTCGCCCAACAGGAACTCGCCATCGACCTGGGCGCGTCCCAGAACGCGATCCTGTGGATCATCAACGGCTACACGGTCGCGCTCGCCGCGCTACTGATGCCGGTCGGCGCCATCGGTGACCGCTGGGGCCGCAAGCACGTGCTCCTCGCGGGCCTCGCCGTGTTCGTCGTCGCCAGCCTCGCCGCCGGCCTGGCGACCACCACGGCCATGATGATCGCCGCTCGCGTCCTCGCCGGCGTCGGCGCGGCGATGATCATGCCCGTCACCTTGTCGGTGATCACCTCGAGCTTCGCCGACGAGGACCGGGCCCAGGCCATCGGGGTGTGGGCGGGCGTCGCCGGCTCGGGCGGCCTCGTCGGGCTCTTTGCCGCCTCCTTCATGGTCGACGTGCTCACCTGGCGCTGGCTCTTCGCCATCCCCGCCGTGCTCGTCCTCTACTCCGCGTACATGACGGTGCGTCACATCCCGAACTCGGTGGAGCACAGCGAGCACCCGTTCGACGTGGTCGGCTCGCTGTTCTCGATGCTCGCCATCGGCGGCCTCGTCCTCGGCATCCATGAGGGACCCGAACAGGGCTGGACCGCGCCGATCACCCTCGGGTCGATCGCCATCGGCATCATCGGATCCATCGCCTTCGTCGCTTGGGAACGCCGTCATGTCGATCCGCTGCTCGACGTCCGGGTCTTCCGCAACCGTGCGCTCTCCGGCGGGGCGGTGACGTTGATGGCGCTGTTCGCCGTGATGTTCGGCATCTTCCTCGTCCTCTTCCCCTTCATGCAGGCCGTGATCGGCTGGTCGGCACTGCGCTCCGCCGTCGCCCTCCTCCCGATGGCCTTCGTGATGATGCCCACCTCGGCCGTGCTCTCCCCCAAGGTCACCGATCGACTCGGTACCCGCAACGCGATGCTGCTCGGTGCGACGACCGCCGGGATCGGCCTCATGACGCTCGCCCTGCGAGCGTCGGTCGACGGCGGCTACGGGTCGATCCTTCCCGGGCTGCTCATCATCGGCCTCGGCATGGGCCTCACCATGACCCCGGCGACGGCGGCGATCACCGAGACCCTGCCCGAGGACAAACAGGGCGTGGCGTCCGCGCTCAACGACACCACCCGCGAGCTGGGCGGTGCGATCGGCGTGGCCCTCCTCGGCTCGATCCTCACCACCCGCTACGAATCGAGCATCGACCCCCACCTCGAGGGCATCCCCGAGCAGTTCGCCGAACCGGCCCGCGAGGGCATCGGGAGCGCCTTCGGCGTGGCGAGCACGACCCCTGAGTACGGTCCCGCGATCATCGAGGCCGCGAAGGACGCCTTCGTCGACGGCTGGGTCCAGTCGATGTGGATCGGGGTCGGCCTCGTGGCCGTCGCCATCGTGCATCTCGCCGTCAACGGTCCCCGACGGGCGGACGCCGTGGCGCCCGCGCCGGTGCTCGCCGACTGACACTTAGGGGTTGACCTAACCATCATCACCGCATATGGTTAGGTCCGTGCCTAACGATCGATCAGAGCCGCACCGGGTGTTCCAGGCCCTCGCCGACCCGACCCGCTGCCGCGTGATCGAGCGACTCGCCGCCGGCCCGACGTCGACGACGAGCCTGGCCGAGGAGTTCGACATGGCCCTGCCGTCGTTTCTCCAACACCTGCGCGTGCTGTCCGACGTCGGTTTGGTGACGTCGACGAAGAACGGGCGGGTCCGCACCTACGCCCTGGACCCCACGGGACTGGAGTTCGTCGCCGAATGGCTCGACGACAACCGCCTCCGGTGGGAGACACGGCTCGACCAACTCGACGAGCTGGTCATCCGACTCCACGAAGAGGAGAAGTAACCCACGTGAGCTTCACCCCCTACCCCGTCAACCCCGAACTCGACCTCGTGCTCGAGCGGGAGGTCGCCGTCCCGCCTGAGCTCGTCTGGCGAGCCTGGACCGAACCCGAGCTCCTCAAGCAGTTCTTCACGCCCCGGCCGTGGGAGACCCCCGACGCCGAGGTCGATCTCCGGCCGGGCGGCGTGTTCCGCACCGTGATGCGCTCACCGGAGGGCGACGAGTTCGACAACACCGGTTGCTATCTCGAGATCGTCCCCGGCGAGAAGCTCTCGTGGACCTCGGTGCTCGGCCCCGACTACCGGCCCCGACCGACCGCCGCCGGCGACGTGGCGATGACGGCGATCATCGAACTCGAGCCGACCGCGACGGGCGGTACCCGCTACCGGGCGGTCGCCGTCCACAACGACGTCGACTCCCGTGCCCAACACGAGGAGATGGGCTTTCACGACGGCTGGGGCACCGTGCTCGACCAGCTGGTCGAGCTGATGACGCACGCAACCTGAACCGATCAACGCGGGTGGCGACGGGCGCGAAGAACGACGTCGTCGACATGGTGGGCGGACGCGGCTCCGGGGGGCCGGGGTCGCGTCTCATGGACCTCGATCGTCCACGACGGGGAGCTGCGGACGACCGCTTCCACGTCCTCGACCCGCAGGTAGGCGTCAGGGTCGAAGACCCGGCTGACCGTGGTGGTGTCGACCGGGTGCCGCATCGGCGTGATGTCGTGGCTGACCACGAGCAGGGTGCCCCCGGGAGCGACGGCGTCGAGCAGGTTGTGCAGCCCACGATCGTCGGCCGTCCGGGGAATCGAGGCGTAGTGCGCGGAGACGAGGTCGAACCGGCGCGAGCCGTAGGCATCGATGGCGTTGGCGTCGGCGTGGAGACATTCGATCGGCAGACCGCGCCGGTCTGCCTCGGCCGCAACGACCGCGAGGGCGGTCGTCGAGATGTCTGACGCCGTGACCGTCCATCCCTGCTCGGCGAGCCAGATCGCGTCGCCGCCCTCACCTGAGCCGACGTCGAGGGCGGTCCCCGGCGCAACCCCGTCGAGCTCGGTGACGAGGGCCCCGTTGGGGTTGCCGCTCCAGAGACGATCGCCGGCATAGCGCCGGTCCCAGTCGACCTCGTTCGAGGACGGGCGCCCGTCGGCGGCGAGGTCCTCTTGCGCCAACGCGAACGCGACCATCGCACCGACCCGGGCGCCGGCGGCGGCCGCCTGGATGACCTGCTGGCTCGGGTCGGTCACGTTCCCGGCCGCCCAGACGCCCGGCACCGAGGTCGCGCCGAGCTCGTCGACCTCGACCGCCGTCCCGAGGCCGGATGGGTGAGGCGCAGCGGCGACACCCACGCGCTCGAACGGCGCGGTCGCCGCGGCGAAGCGAGGCCCGACCACGACCGCGTCAGCGTCGAGCACCTCGCCCGACGCGAGCTCGACCCCCGAGATCTCGCCCGTCGGGCCGGTGACGACCCGGGCGACCCACCGCTCCACGATCTCCACGCCGGCGGCGTCGAGGGCGTCGAGGTCGGCCCGGTCGATATCGGCCGGCTCGTGCACGACGACGGTCAAGCGGTCGGACAGCTGCCGGAAGAGCGGCGCGGAGTGGAGCCCCATCGGATGGGTCACGATCTGGACGATCCGGCGGTCGCGGACCTCGTAGCCGTGGCAGAACGGGCAGTGGATCACGCCCCGCCCCCACTGGTCGGCCACACCGTCGATGTCGGGGAGGACGTCGACGATGCCGGTCGCGATCACCACGTGTCGGGCCACGACCGAGTGGCCGCCGACCAGGTCGGCCCGAAAGCCGCGGTCGTGTCGGGTCAGCTCGACCACACGCCCGCTGAGCACCTCACCGCCATAGCTGCGGACCTCCTCACGGCCGACGCCGATGAGCTCCGACGGCGGCGTTGCGTCGCGCCCGAGGAAGCCGTGCATCGCCGCCGCGGGCGCGTTGCGGGGTTCACCGGCGTCGACGACCATCACCGATCGCCGCTGCCGGCCGAGCTGGAGGGCCGCGGCGAGTCCGGCGGCCGAACCACCGACGACGAGGACGTCGCCGTGGCGTTCGATGGAGTGCGGTGTGTGTTCGGACATGCCGACGACGGTACGGTGTTTCCCATGAACTGGATGGTGTCTTGCAGAATTCGCAAGCCTCGGCCGAGGAAAACTTGGCCATGACCGCCCGCCTCGAGGACATCGAGCATCTCGTGCGGAGCAGATTGCGCAGCCTCCGGACGTCGATGGGGCTGTCGCTCGACGCCCTGGCCGAGCGGACCAACCTCAGCGCGTCGACGATAAGCCGGGTGGAGACCGGCAACCGGACCATCAGCCTCGACATCTTGTTGCCGCTCGCCACCGCGTTGCAGATCGACCTCGACTCGCTCCTCGACCTCACCAACGACGAGGACGTCGTGATCCGCCCACAACCCAGCCGGTCCGGCGACCGCACCACCTGGATGTTGAGCCGCCCGACCGGTTCGACGGTTGCGCTCAAGCAGCGGTTGCAGCCGACGTCACGCCGACCGGAGCAGCGGGTCCATCCCGGCCACGATTGGTTCTTCGTGCTCGAGGGTCGGGTGCGCCTGTTGCTCGGCGACCGCGAGATCCTCGTCGAGCGGGGCGAAGCCGCCGAGTTCGCCACGATGACCCCCCACGCCTTCGCCGCGGTCGACGAGCCGGCCGAGGTCATCATGATCTTCGACCGCGACGGCCACCGCGCCCACACCCACGACGAGTCGGCCCCGTCCGAACCGGGGTGACGGCGGCCGACGCGGGCCGCTCAGGTGTCGCCGTCCACCGCGAACGCCGCTGCGTAGGCGAAAAGGCCCGGCTGGCCGCCCGTGTGCACGAAGACGACGTCGTCGTCCGCGGCTCCGGGGTCGGCGAGGAGCGCGGCGAACGCCTTGGCCGTGTAGACGGGGTCGAGCAACACGCCCTCGGCCCGGGCGAGGACGTCGATCGCCCCGTGTGACGCCGCGGTTTCGATGCCGTAGCCGTCGCCGAGGCCGGAGTCGTCGACGCGGAGCAGCTCCGGCGACGGCGGGTCGACACCGAGCAGCGCGGCGGTCTCGGTGACGAGATGGTCGACGACGCCGCTCGTGGTCGCCCCGTCGGCGTAGACGGCGACGGCACGTACCGGCGTGGGCATCCCCGCCAGGGCGAGGCCGAGCAGGAGACCCGCCGCAGTGCCGCCGGTCGACGCCGCGACCACCACCTCGGTCGGCACGACCCCCTCGGCGTGGAGCTGGTCCGCCAGTTCGCGGGCCGCAGCGACATAGCCGAGTGTGCCGGTGGCGTCGGACCCGCCCGGGCCGATCACCGCGAGCGCGGGGTCGCCGGCGAGCAGCTCGCCGCACCGGGTGAGCGCCGCGTCGTTGTCGGCCACGACGTGGACCGTCGCGCCGAGGACGTCGTCGAGCATCCGGTTGCCGGACCCGGTGTAGTGGGCGTCGTCGCGGTCCACCGCGGTCGTGAGGATCAGGTGGCACGGCAGACCGACCCGGTTGCAGGCCGCCGCGGCCTGGCGACAGTGGTTCGACTGGAGCGCACCGAACGTGACCACACCGGTCGCCTCGTCGGCGAGAGCCCGACCCAGTAGGAACTCGAGCTTGCGGGTCTTGTTGCCGCCGAACGCCAGACCGGAACAGTCGTCGCGCTTCAGCCAGACGCGGGGCCCACCCTGGATCGCCCGCAGCCGATCGGCGGGTTCGAGCGGCGTGGGCCAGTGGCCGAGCGTGACGCGCGGCTGCGCGTCGAGTGCGGTCATACCGGGCGATCGCCCTTGACCGTGACCCGCCGCATGTGGCGGCGCTGCCCGGCGTAGTCGTGGAGCGCGTAGTGCTGCACGCTGCGGTTGTCCCACATCACCAGCGTGCCCGGTTCCCATCGAACGCGACAGGTGAAGCGCTCGCGCACGGCGTGCTTCAGCAGGAACTCGAGGAGGTGGCGGGACTCGGCGCCGTGCATGCCGACGATGCCGGTCGTGAACGCGCCGTTCACGTAGAGCGCCTTGCGACCGGACTCCGGATGGGTCCGCACGACCGGATGCACGACCGTCTTGTAGGAGAGCTCGGAGTCCTTCGTCTCCATGCTCTTGCTGTACGTCGAGAGGCCACCCTCGCCGTACTGGGGGGCCGCGCTGTGCACCGCCTCGAGATCATCGAGGATGGCTCGCATCGTCTCGCTCAGCGCGTCGTAGGCGAGGTGCTGATTGGCGAAGAGGGTGTCGCCCCCGGTCTCCGGCACCTCGACCGCGTAGAGGATCGACCCGAGATCGGGCTCGTCGAGGAACGTCAGGTCGGTGTGCCACCCGCCGCCGAAGTTGCTGCGGTCGTCCGGCTCCGTGACGACGTCGAGGATCTCACCGTGCTGTTCGTTCATCTCCACGAACGGATGGGTGTCGAGCTCGCCGAAGTGGCGACCGAAGGCGACCTGGTCCTCCGGGGTGAGGTCCTGGTCGCGGAAGACCAGGACGTGGTGGTCGACGAACGCGTCGCGGATCGCGGCGACGGCGTCGGCATCGAGATCGCCGAGATCGATGCCGGTCACCTCGGCACCGAGTGCGCCGGAAATGGGCCGCAGGCGAAGGTCGCGCATCGCGCAGACCCTAATCTCCATGCCGATGTCCGATCTCACCGCACTCGTCCGGGGATTCACCGACCGCATCGCTGCGCTCGCCGCGGACGTGGTCGGTCCGCCGTTCCCCGACGCGCCGGGCGAGCAGATCGAGCACCTGCTCGAGCAGATGACGCGATTCGTGGAGTGGGAGGTCTTCCACGCCGACCCGACCCGTCCGGCCTTTCACCGCCACAACGATCTCGTCAGCCAGTGGGGCGGCCCCAACGCCGACAACGTGTACCGCCACGCCCGGATCAGCCCGCAGCACCGGTACCGCATCACCGGCCGTATGCACTCCTGCGATCAGTGGCTGCTCGCCATCCGCAAGGGGTTCATGCACAACGAGGTCTGGGGCACCGTCGCGACACTGACCGCCTCGGATCTGGGGATCGGGCCCGGCGACGACTTCGAGATCACGCTCGGGAGCGGCGGGACCGGCCCCGCCCATGTCGAGCTGCCCGACGGGGCGATCATGGTGTCGATCCGCGAGTACTACTACGACTGGTCCGCCGATGAGCCCGCCACGTTCGTGATCGAATGCCTGGACGATCCCGGTCCGGTGGCCGCTCCGATCGCGGACGACCTCGCCCCACTCCTGGACCGGGCGTTCATGCAGGTCGACGACTCCGTGCGGAACTGGAACCGCTATCTGATCGAGAACCGCGACGAGCGCGAACCCAACGTCTTCGCGAGCGGGCTCGAGGTCGCGAAAGGGCTCTCGGCCGCCCGCTACGCGTTCAACTTCTGGGACCTCGCCCCCGACGAGTCGATCTTCGTGGAGGCCGACGTGCCCCACGCCGACTACTGGGCGCTCCAGCTCTACCGCATGGGAACGTTCGAGCTCACCGACCCGTGGGACCGCGTCTGCTCCCGCAACCACCGCCAGACGACGGTCTCGGCCGACGGCCGCATCCGCCTCGTCGTCGGACCCACCGACGTCGGCGCGGCCAACTGGCTCGACACCGGAGGGCGCGCCACGGGCCTGTGCACGTTCCGCTGGTTCTGGCCCCACGACGACGTGGCCCCCGAGATCTCGACGCAGGTCGTACGGGCGACCGACCTCGACGCCGTCATGGGCGAGGCGACTCCCCGGATCGGCAGTGACGAGCGAGCGGCTGAGCTGGCGGCCCGGCGCCGCCATCTCGCCTGGCGCTTCCGCACCTGACCATGCACGCCGACAAGCTCCTCGACGAGGCGGGCGTGGCCCTCGACGCGGCGGCGGACGAACCGTTCCGGATCATCGTCGACGATCTGCGCGACCGGGCCCGGCTCACCGACGTCGGCGCGGACTTCACCCGCCGTTGGCTCCTCCGGCTCCTCCGGGGCCACGCCGACCTCCGTGACGTGGCGACCGCGGATCCCGGCGTCGTCGACGAAACGATCGAGGCGCCGGTGGTCGTCGCCGGCGCGCCGCGGACGGGTACGACCTACCTGCACGGGCTGCTCGCCCAGCTTCCCGGCGTCCGGGCACCGCAGGGCTGGGAGCTGCTCTCGCCGCTCCCACCTCCGACGGGCGACGAAGCCGACGACGATCCCCGGATCCGCGCGGCCGACGAGGAGTTGACCTTTCCGCAGCGGATCAGCGAGCCGATGCTCGCGATCCACCGCTACGCCGGTCGCATGCACAAGGAATGCCTGTCCGCGATGTCGTTCGCGTTCCGCAGCGAGGAGTTCATCAGCCGCTACGACCTTCCGAACTATGTCGACTGGCTCGCCGCCGCCGACATGACGACGGCGTACGACACCCATCGGCGCGTGCTCCAGGTCCTCCAGCGCCGGCAGCGCACCGGGCGGTGGGTCCTGAAGTCGCCGGTCCATCTCAACAATCTCCCGACGCTCATGGCCGTCTATCCCGACGCCCGCATCGTGATCACCCACCGCGAGCCCGCGGAGGTCCTCGGATCGGTCACCAGCCTCGTCGCCAACCTGCGGCGGGCGTTCAGCGACCGGGTCGACGAGGCCGCGACCGGGCGCTACCACCTGGAGCTCTACGGACGCACGCTCTCGTCGCTCGGCCCGTGGCTGGACGACGGCGTGGTGGCTCCCGACCGGGTCGTTCACGTCCGCCAGGCCGACCTGATCGCCGACCCGCAGGCGACCCTGGACGAGATCGCGGCGCGCTTCGGCCTCCCGACCGCGACCGTCGACGCCCGCCCCCCGGTCGAGACCGGCAGCCACGACTACACCCTCCAGGGCACCACCCCCACCGAGGTCACCCGCACCTTCGCCCCCTACCGCACCCGCTTCCTGTCGAGTTGAGACGGCGGGGTCAGAGTCCCGTCCCATCTTCTCGCGCCGAGGTGGGACGGGACTCTGACCCCGCCGTCCCCCGGCGTCTCATCCTTATTGGACGAGGGAGCCGCCGTCGCAGGTGATGACTTCGCCGACGGTGAAGGCGCCGGCGCGGGAGCTCAGGAAGATGGCGAGGCCGGCGATGTCCTCGGGGGTGCCGACCCGACCGCGGGGGTTGGTGCGGCCCACGGCATCCCAGTCCGTGCCCTCCACGTCGCCACCGGTGCCGACGCCGGTGCTCAACATCCACGTGGGGAACGGACCGGGCGCGATCGCGTTCACCAGGATGTTGCGGGGTGCGAGCTGCCCGCCGAGCTGGCGGGTGAGCGCATGCACGGCAGCCTTCGAGGGGCCGTAGGAGAACGTCTCGAACGTCGGTGTCTTGATGCCGTCGATCGAACCGATGTTGATGACCCGGGCCGGGTCGTCGGTGGTGGCGTTCGCCTCGAGCAACGGCAGCAACTGCTGGATCAGGAAGAACACGCCCTTCACGTTGGTGTCCATCACCTTGTCCCAGCCCTTCTCGGGGAACTCGGCGATCGGCGCCCCCCACGACACACCGGCGTTGTTCACGAGGATGTCGAGATGGTTCTCACGCTCACCGATCTGCTCGGCCAGCGCCGTCGCACCCTCGACCCCGGACAGGTCGGCGGGCAGCGAAATGCACTCCCCGCCGTACTCGGCCATCAGCCGCTCGGCGGTCGCATCACAGGCCTCGGCCTTGCGGGACGAGATGTACACCTTCGCCCCGTTGGCGAGATAGCCGGCCGCGATCATCTCGCCGATCCCCCGTGACCCGCCGGTCACGAGTGCGATCTTGCCGTCGACGGAGAAGAGGTCGTTGAGTTTCATGAGCGGAGCATCGCACGTCGGCCCTGCGGCCGCCCGATCAGGTCAGCCGGTCGCGTCGGCGGTGAAGACCCGGCTGCTGATGCGCCAGCCATCGGCGGTTCGCCGGAACTCGTCGGCGTAGCGACCGGTGACGATGACGGAGAAGGCGGGTTCCACCAGATACGCGCTCATGAAGGCGGCGGCGGTCGCCGTGTCGCCGTCGACGTCCACCACGATGTTGTTCGCCTGATGGCGCAGGGCGGGTAGCCCCGCGTGGGTCTCGGTTCCGAACGCCGCGATCGCGTCGTGACCGACCATGGGACCGCCGCCGGTGTCGAGCGATCCGTCCTCGGTGAAGCACCCGGCGAACATCTCGCCGTCGCCGGTGTCGATGCCGTGGCTGTAGCGGTCGTAGAGGGCGCGGATGTGGACAAGATCGTCGGCGGTGGTCATGGCCGAACCGTAGCGATCCCCGTTTCGTCCGAGCCAGCCGCGCGGACCTACGGTGCGCCGATGCGCCGCCGCCCGTGGTCGACCCTCGCCGTCGTGGTCATGGCGACGTTCCAGGTCGCCATGACGCTCTCCGTCGTCTTCGTCGTGTTCGTGGACCTCGACGACTACTTCCCCGACGCGAGCAACGCCCAACTCTCCTGGGCGATCAACGCCTTCTCGATCGTGCTCGCGTCGACCGTCGTACTCGGCTCCGCGATCGCCGACCGCTACGGACGCAAGCGGGTCGCGGTCACCGGCTCGCTGGTCTTCGCGCTCGGCTCCGTCATCGCCGGCACCGCGCCCGGGATCGCCGTCCTGATCCTCGGCCGCTGCGTGCAGGCGCTCGGCGCAGCCGCCTTCGGTCCGGCGTCGCTCGCCCTCGTGCTCGATGCGTTCCCGTTCGAACGCCGTGGCATCGCGATCGGGGTCTTCACGATGGGCGGCGCCTTCGCCGCCGGATCGGGCCCGGCGCTCGGCGGCGTGATCGTCGACAACCTCGGATGGCGGTGGGCGTTCCTCGTCGTGGTGCCGATCGGGGTCATCGCCGCCGCGATCGGCGCATCCGTCTGGGAGGAGAGCCGGGACGCCAAGACCCAACGCCTCCCCGATCCGCTCGGATCGCTGTTGATCCTCAGTGGCGTCGCCCTCGTCGTGCTCGCGGTCGTCCAGAGCAAGTCGTGGGGATGGGTCGACGGGCGAACGGCGCTGAGTGCGCTGGCCGGACTCGCCCTGGTCGGCGCCCTGCTCCGCCGGTCGGCTCGGCATCCGCGGCCCATCCTGGATCTCACGCTCTTCACGCACCCCACCTTTCGCGCCGGAAGCGCGTCGTTCCTCCTGTTCGCCATGAGCTTCTTCTCGATGACGTTCGCCGCGGTGCTCTATCTCACCGAGGTCTGGAACTACGAGCTCGATGCTGCTGGCCTGCTCGCCGCGCCCTTCTTCCTCGCCACCGGGGTCACGGGCCCGTTCGCCGGCCGGCTCGTCGATCGGTTCGGTCCCCGCCCGGTCGCGCTCACCGGCACCGTCGTGTGGGCGTCGGTCATCACCGTGCTGGCGATCACGATCGGCGAGGAACGCAACATCGGCGCATGGCTGGCCCTCCTCGTGACCGCCGGCGTCGGGTCCGGGCTGTACTGGGGGGCCGCGCCGACCCTGTCCGTCGAAGGTTTCGACGGTCCCCGATTCGCGGCCGCCGGTGGCATCAACCAGACACTGCAGAACGTCGGCTCCGCGTTCGCCATCGCGGTCGCCATCACCCTCCTGGGCGACAGCCCGTCCCGAGGCGATTTCACCCCCGTCTTCGTGGTCGTGGTCCTCGCCGGCGTCGTCACCGCGCTCGTCATCTCCACCGCGTCGAGCCGTCCATCGGCACCGTCGGTCCCGTCGCCCTGATCAGCCGTGGTTCAATGCCGCCATGGATCAGCTCCGCGATGCATGGGCCCGCCAGGAGACGGCGCACGGCTGCTGGGTCTCGCTGCCCGGTCCCCACACGACCGAGCTGGTCGCCCGCGCCGGGTTCGACTACGCGTGCGTGGACATGCAGCACGGCCTGGCGGACTATGCCGACGCCATCGCGATGCTCCAGGTGCTCGAGCTCGGGAACGCGACCCCGATCGTCCGGGTGCCGTGGAACGAGCCCGGCATCATCGGCCGCATGCTGGATGGCGGTGCGCTCGGCGTCATCGTCCCGATGGTGAACTCCGTCGCCGACGCCGAGGCCGCCGCCCACGCCTGCCGCTATCCGCCGCGGGGCGGCCGCAGCCACGGACCGATCCGGGCGGCCGCCCAGCACGGCCCCGACTATGTCCCGCGGGCCAACGATCGCGTGATCTGCATCCCGATGATCGAGACGATCGACGCCGTCGAACACCTCGACGGCATCCTCGCCGTCGACGGCGTCGACGCGATCTATGTCGGCCCGGCCGACCTCTCGCTCTCACTCGGGCTCGCGCCCGGGAACAACGACGACGTGCCCCGCTTCACCGAGACCATCGAGCACATCGCGGCGACGGCGGCTGCGGCCGGCGTGGTCCCGGGCATCCACGCGAACGCGTCCCTCGCGGCCCGACGCCGCGAGCAGGGGTACCGGATGGTCACCGTCGCCACCGACGCCGTCGCCCTGCGGACGACGCTGGCGCGCGAGCTACGCGATGCGGTCGAGGGCGGCGCGGTCGAGGGCGGCGCGGCCGACGGCGACGACGCCGTCTACTGACCATCGCTACCCTCGGGCCATGACCGAACCGCTCCTGTTCGAGAAGCGCGACGACGGGGTCGCGGTGATCTCCACCAACGACGATCCCCTCAACCGCATGACGCTGGAGTACGTCGACCGCCTCGGCGAGGTGGTGGAGGAGATCGCGGCGGACGACTCGATCCGAGCGTTCGTGATCACCGCGGAGGGCACGACCAACTTCTCGGTCGGCATGAACCTCAAGCAGCTGCCCGAGGGGGTCCAGCGGGCCGGCAGTGTCGACGCGTTCTTCGACCAACGGCTCGACCTGATCTCCCGCATCGAGACGATGGGCAAGCCCTCCGTTGCGACCCTGTTCGGCTACTGCCTCGGAGGCGGCCTCGAGCTGCCACTCGGCTGCACGTTCCGGCTCGCGGCCGAGGAGGGCGCGAAGATCGGGCTACCGGAGATGGATCTCGGATCGACGCCCGCCTGGGGCGGCTCGGCTCGGCTCACGAAGCTCATCGGCCGCACGAAGGCGCTCGACATGATCCTGCGGGCGAAGATGCTCACCGGTCCGGAGGCCCTCGAGCTCGGTGTGGTCAGCGAGGTCTGGCCGCTCGCGGAGTTGAAGGACCAGGCGATCGCGCTCGCCGCCGAACTTGCCCGCCAACCCCGCCTGTCGGTGAAGGGGATGCTCGACGCCCTCCACGACGCCGAGCACAAGACGCTCGACGAGCTGCTCGCCGGCGAACGGGCCGCCGTCCACCTCACGAACGGCACCGCCGACGCCCGCGAGGGAATGATGGCCTTCCTGGAGAAGCGCGACCCGGTGTTCAACCAGGATCCGCCGGCCTGAGCGCCCGCTCCGGCGGAGACGTCAGTCCTCGAACAGCTCCGGCGGGAATCCACCCTTGCTCACCGGGCTCCAACGCGTCGGTTCGATCATGATCGCCGACTTCCCCTGATCCTCCATCGCCTGGCGGTAGTCGTCCCAGTCGTCGTGCTCACCACTGATGCACCGGAAGTACGCGACGAGCGCGTCCGCCGCGGCCGGATCCGGCATGTCGAGCACGGTCGCCCGGCCGTCGACCTGGAGCCAGGCTCCCTGGAACCCGTCCCCCATCACGAGGACGGAGACGTCGGGGTTGCGGCGAGCGTTCTTCACCTTCGCCCGACTCGGGTAGCTGGCGATCGCCAGGCGCCCGTCCGCCGTGAGACCACCGGTGACGAGGCTCATCTGGGGGCGGCCATCGGTCCGCGTGGTGGCGAGCACCCACTGGTGCTTGCCGGCGAGATGGTCCCGCAGGCCGTCGCGGTCGATGCTCTCGTCGCTCGCCCGGTACCGGGCCCGCCGGTCGTCGGCCGGAATCTTCTTCACCGGATCGGGTTCTTGTAGGTGTCGAGATAGGTGATCTCGTGCACGGGCGGGCGGGCGGCCGCCTTGAAGTCCGTGCCCTTCGTGTAGGCGACGGGCAGGAGTCCGGCCTGCGTCATGTGCGGTGGGATGCCGAGCAGCTCTGCGGCTTCCTTCTCCAACCCGAGATGGATGGTCGTGAGGCAGGTGCCGAGCCCGCGGCTGCGCAGGGCCAGCTGGAAGCTCCACATCGCGGGAAGGATCGAGCCCATGAACCCGGCGGCCGATTGGGTGATCGACTCGGCGGGAAGCTCGTCGAGGCGGCCGATGATCAGCGGGATGACGTGCACGGGCACGTGCTCCAGGTTCGCCGCGAGGTAGGCCGCGGAGCTCATGACCCGTCCCATCTGGCCCTCGGTCTCCGTGTCGGCCGCCGCCGCGGCGAGATAGTCGCCTCCGGCCCGCCGGTACAGCTCGGCGAGCGCGGCCTTCTTCTCGGCGTCGCGGATCACCATCCACCGCCAGCCCTGTTTGTTCGAGCCGGTCGGGGCCTGCACCGCGAGCTGGAGGCACTCGAGGAGAACATCGTCGGGCACGTCGCGATCGAAGTCGAGGCGTTTGCGCACCGCGCGGGTGGTGGAGAGGAGCGCGTCGGTCTGGGCGTGGTCGAATTCCATGCCTCACTCTGACACGGCGGTCGAACCCGGGCTCGCGTCGACCTGACGCCCGCGAGTCGTCCGTGCTCAAATGCAGCATGGTTCGCAGACACTTCCTCGCCGTTGCCGTGGCCGTGGCCCTCATCGCCACCGCGTGCGGGGACACCGACGACCCGCCGACCGCCGAACCGGATCCTTCGGTCACGTCCACGACGACCTCGACCTCCACGACCCCGCCCACGACGGGCGTCATCGCCGATCGCCCGGCGTCGGGCACCTGTGACACCGCGGACGCGGCCGACTGCCTGCTCCCCTGGCCGAGCGACCGGTTCACGAGGATCGACGACACCACCGCGACCGGGCTCCGGGTCGACCTGCCGTCCAGCCCGGCGAACGCCGATGGCGTGCCCATCGACGTGACCGAGTGGAACCGCAACGACGGGTTCAGCCCCGCGGCGATCCCGATGGTGGTGATCCCGGACCTCGACCCCGCCGCATCGTCGCTGCCGCCGGTGACCGACATCGGCGCATCGCTCGACGACGACTCCACGCTCGTCCTCCTCGACGTCGACACCGGTGAGCGGGTGCCGGCGTGGGCCGAGCTCGACCAGGACGACCACGCGCCCGGGGAAGCGCCGGTCTTCATCGTCCCCGCGGTGGCGCTGACGGAGGGGCACCGCCACATCGTGGCGCTTCGCGATCTCGTCACGATCGACGGCGAGCCCGCCGCGGTCGCCGGCTACCTTGAGCAGCTGGCGGCCCCTGACACCATCACGGCGTCACTGATCGACGGACTGGCAGAGGCCGGATTCGACGCCGAGGACATGACAGTCGCCTGGACGTTCACCGTCGCCAGCGCCGACTCGCTGTCAGGTCGCCTCCGCCACATGTGGGCGGAGACCTCCGCGGAGATCGGCGACGGCGCGGTGCCCTTCGAGATCACCTCCACCGAGGCCAGCGGCTCCGGCATCGTCATCAACGGCACGTTCGAGACGCCGAACTATCTGACCGGAGACGGATCGACCGGCTCGGTCATGAACAACGACGGCGACCCGGACGGCATCCCCACCCGCAACGGCTCGCTCACCACCGAGTTCGTCTGCACCATGCCCGCCGCCGCATCGGCCGACAACCCGGCGCCGGTCGTCCTCTACGGCCACGGCCTGCTCGGATCCCGGGGTGAGGCGTTGGGCATCGGATCCGTCGGGGCGACGGCCGGCATCGGCTTCTGCGCCATCGACTGGATCGGGATGAGCACCGCCGACGTCGGCACGGTGATCGACGCACTCGGCGAACTCTCGGCCTTCCGAAGCCAACCGGACCGCATGCAGCAGGGCCACCTCGCCTGGCTGGTGCTCGGTCGCCTCCTGGCCGGTGAGGACGGCTTCGTCACCGACCCGGCGTTCCAGGACGCCACGGGGGGCGGAACGATCGCCCACGACCGGCTGTCGTTCCTCGGCGCCAGTCAGGGCGGCATCCTCGCCGGCGCCCCGTCGGCGCTGGCCAGCGACTGGACGCAGGTGATCCTGGCCGTGCCCGGCCTCGGCTACAACCTCCTGCTTCCCCGCAGCATCGACTTCGACGAGTTCTCGCCCCTCTTCGAGGGGAGCTACCCGGACCCCCTCGATCGCGGCCTCGCCCGGGAGATGATGGAGATGCTGTGGGACCGGGGCGAGAACGCCGGTTGGGCGCAGCACCTGACCACGGACCCCTACGACGGTGCGCCGGCGAAGAACGTGCTGATCCTGGCGGCCTTCGGCGACCACCAGGTGGCCAACGTGAGCACGGACAAGCTGGCCCGCACGCTCGGCATCGGCCGGGTCGCGCCGACGCTCGCCGACGGACGTTCGACCGACGTGGAGCCGTTCGTCCTCATCGATCCCATCGACTCGCTGCCCCACCAGGGCTCCGGCTATCTGATGTGGGACTTCGGCACCCCTGCGCCGCCGACGGACAACATCCCACCCCGCGCCGGCGAGGACCCGCACGGCAAGCTCGCCGACGTGCCCGCCGCCCTGGCCATCGTGGCCGCGTTCATCGAACCCGACGGCGCCATCATCGACGCCTGCGCCGGACAGCCCTGCCAGACCCTCGAGTGAGCACGGAGGATCAATGCCCCTCGATGTGACCCCGAGCGGACGCCCGCTCGGCGCGACGGTACGCGGTGTCGACCTGCGCGACCTCGACGACGACACCGTCGCCGAGATCCGGGTCGCGTGGCTCGAGCACAAGGTGCTCGCATTCCCCGACCAGCCCCTCAGCGACGACGATCTCGAGGCGTTCACGCTCCGGTTCGGGCCGTTCGGCCACGACCCGTTCTTCGAGTCGATCGACGGGCACGACCACATCGCCGCCATCGCCCGTGCCGCCGACGAGACCGCACCGATCTTCGCCGACAGCTGGCACACCGACTGGAGCTTCCAGGTCCATCCACCCGACGGCACCTGCCTGTTCGCGAAGGTCGTCCCGCCCGTCGGTGGTGACACGCTCTACGCGGACCAGCAGGCCGCGCTCGACGCGATGGCACCCGAACTCCGCCAGCGCATCGACGGTCGGATGGCCGTCCATTCCGCCCGCACCGCCTACTCCCCGGACGGGCTCTACGGCGACGCCGACGCCGGCGAGGAGCGGGCCATGCGGATCGTGATCAGCGACGAGGCTTACGAGACGCACGTCCACCCGCTGGTCCGGGTGCACGCCGAGACCGGCGCCGAGACGCTCTACTCCACGCTCGGCTACATCGTCGGGATCGAGGGAATGGACGACGACGACGCGATCGCCCTCCTGGGGGACCTCCACGCCTGGCAGACCCGCGAGGAGTTCCAGTACCGGCACCAGTGGGAGCCGGACATGCTCGTGATGTGGGACAACCGTTGCGTCCTGCACAAGGCGACCGGCGGCTACGACGGTCACGAGCGGCTCCTGCACCGCTCGACGATCGGCTACAACGCCGAACTCGCCGTCCACTGACGTCCAGTCGCACGAGGAGGGCCACATGGCCGACGCCACACCATCGCTGGACCGTGAGGACTTCGCCCGCCGGGGCGAGGCCATCGGGTACTACGCCGCGACGGCACCGGACATGCCAGCGGTGATCATCGACGACGAGGTGACCACCTACGCCACGCTCGATCGTCGTGCGAACCAGCTGGTCCGCGCCCTCGCCGAGCGCGGCGTCGGCCCGGGCTCGGCGGTGGCGATGATGGTGACCAACCGCGTGGAGTTCATCGAGGCGTGGGCCGCGGCCATGCGCGGAGGACTTCGACTCACGCCGATCAACTGGCACCTGACCGCCGAGGAAGCCGGCTACATCGTGGAGAACTGCGAGGCGAAGGCGTTCATCGGTGACGCCGCCGCGGAGGGATCCCATCGTGCCGCGGGCGACCATCTCGTCCGCCTCGCGACCGGCGGTCCGATCGCCGGGTTCGACGACTACCGCCGGGTCGTCGACGCCGCCGACGACGACCCCGTCGACGCCCATCTCGGCCGGCTCATGCTCTACACGTCCGGCACGACCGGCCATCCGAAAGGCGTCGCCAAGGCACCGGGGAACTCGCTCGCCGACCTGGTCAACGGGAACAATGTCGAGCCCGGCGACCGATGTCTGGTCACCGGACCGCTCTACCACGCGGCGCCACTCACCTTCGGACTGATCTTCTCGCTGCAGTGGGGCGGACCCGTCGTCGTGATGCCGACGTGGGACCCGGCCGAGGCGCTCCGCCTGATCGAGGAGCACAGTGTCACCCACGCCCATTTCGTCCCCACCATGTTCCACCGGCTCCTCGCCCTTCCCGAGGAGGTGCGGGCGAGCGCCGACGTCAGCTCACTGAAGGCCGTGCACCATGGCGCGGCGCCGTGTCCGGTGCATGTGAAGCACGCCATGATCGACTGGTTCGGGCCGGTGATCATCGAGTACTACGCCTCGACGGAGGGCGGTGGCAGCCGGGTCGACAGCGCGACATGGCTCACCCGCCCGGGCACGGTCGGTCAGCCACCGCCGGGCTCGGTGTCGATCGGCACCGAGGAGGGGGAGCCCCTTCCCACCGGCCAGATCGGCCTGATCTACATCCAGGCACCCGACGGCGCGTTCGCCTACCACGGCGACCCCGACAAGACCGCCTCGACGTTCCGCAAGGCCGGGTTCTTCACGCTCGGCGACCTCGGCTATCTGGACGACGATGGATTCCTGTTCCTGACGGACCGGTCGTCGAACCTGATCATCTCCGGCGGCGTGAACATCTACCCCGCCGAGATCGATGCCGTCCTCCTCACCCACCCCGCGGTCGGCGACGGTTCCGTGGTCGGCGTGCCCGACGACGAGTGGGGCGAGCGCGTGCTCGCGGTGGTCGAGCTCCGCGACGGCGTGGCCCCGAGCGACGGTCTGGCCGACGAGATCCGGGCGCACTGTCGGGAGCGCCTCGCCGCGTTCAAGGTGCCCCGTCGCGTCGAGTTCGTCGACGCGATTCCGCGCACGGATGCCGGCAAGATCAGCCGCCACCTGCTCCGCAAGCAGTTCCGCGAGCTGGACTGATCAGAACGGGTTGCCGACCGTCTCGATGTTGAGCTGACCGGCCAGACCGGCGGCGCGGTGCACGGCGGCCTCCTGCCACTCAGCGGACGAGGACATGTCGAACAGGTCGCGGCGGGTCGGGTACTTGGCGATCGCGATCTCGTCCCAGAGCTCCTCGACCTGCCCCAGCGCGAGGAAGGTCACGTCGCCGACGAAGGTGACCTCGCCGCCGTACTCCGTGATGAGCTGCGAGACGGCGCGGCCGTAGAGCTGGTAGGCCTCCCGTCCGGTCAGGTCCGTCTCGCGTCCGTCCTCGTACTCGGCCTTCTCCTTGAACTTCAGGAGGTTCACCATGAAGATCGGCCCGTCGGGGCCGGGCTCGAGCATCTGCTCCACGCGCTCGGCGCTCGCCGGCATGACTTCGTTCACGACTTCCATCGGGATCCCTCCTGGACGAGATCGCGACCGTAGCAAGGCCGCCGACGGCGAACTCAGTGGGCGCCGGCGCCCTCGTCGTCGGACCCGAACGGCAACGCCGCGACCACGGTCACGACGATGAGGCCCCACGCCAGTCCGACCACGGCCGAGATCCCCGTGTTCACCAGCCACTCGAGCACGCCCGACAACGAGCCGGTGTCGTGCACCGCGTGCTCGGCGTCGTGCACCAGGTCATAGGGCCAGTGCCAGCCGAGTTCATCGGCGCCCACGAGCAGGATGTGTCCGCCGACCCAGACCATCGCCGCGGTGCCGACGATCGACAGACCCGTCAGGAGCTTCGGCATGCCGGTCACCAGAGCTCGGCCGACCCGCTTCATCGCATCGGATCCCGACTGGACGAGCGAGAGGCCGACGTCGTCCATCTTCACGATCAGCGCAACGAGCCCGTAGACGACGATCGTGATGAACACCGCGACCACCGCGAGGATGATCGCCCGCTGCAGCAGCCCCTCGTCGATGACTTCCTTGAGCGAGATCACCATGATCTCCGCCGACAGGATGAAGTCGGTCCGGATCGCCCCCTTGGTCGTTGCCTCCTCCGCCTCCGGCCCGAGCACTGCGGCGGGCACGTCGTGGTCGTGGTCGTCGCCCTTGATCGCGTGGAGGATCTTGTGGCCGCCCTCGTAGCAGAGGAACGTGCCCCCGCCGAGCAGGATGATCTCGACCAGGGTCGGCGCGATCTCGCTGAGGAGCAGCGCGGCGGGGAGGATGAACAGGAGCTTGTTCCTGATCGATCCGGTGGCGATCCGCTTGATGATCGGCAGCTCGCGGTCCGCGGCGATGCCCTTCACGTACGTGGGCGTGACGGCGGTGTCGTCGACGACCACGCCGGCGGCCTTCATGCTCGCCCGCCCGGCGGCCGCGCCGACGTCATCGATCGAGGCCGCCGCGAGTTTCGCGAGCGCCGCAACGTCGTCGAGGAGCCCGACCAGTCCGCCTGCCATCGCTACCTACCCTCTCGGCGTGATCTCGACGGGGGTCGCCGGCCGGGCCGACAGGTCGAACGTCGTGATGTCGTTGAGGTTGACCATATCGACCAACGGGTGGGGCTCGACCGGATCGGCGGCGGGATCGATCCACACCCGCCACGCGGCCACCGCACCGTCCGGCGGCGTGTCGACGCACACCTGCGCCCGCGGGTTCACCGCTTGGGCCATGTGCTCGAAGCCGGGCCGGTCCGGTGTGGACGTGAGCAGCCCGAGCGGGCTGCGGGGATCGTCGTGGAGCGCCTCGCACTCCCCCAGCGCGACGAGGATCTCTCCGTCCTCGACCTCCACCCGGAACGCGGTGTAGTCGGGCACGTGGACCGGGTCGATCTGGATGATCTTCGCGATCGCCTCGATGTCGTCGCCGACGATCCCCATCGCGTCCCGGAGGCGAGTGACGAGACCGGGGGCGAACGCGGCGCGGTGCTGGGGCGCGGCATCGGCGAGGAAGTCGGCGCCCCAGTGCTGCTCGACCGTCCAGTACGCCGCGCGCATGAGGAGGTGCACGTCGAGGGCGTACTCCTTCGCCTGGCGGACCAGGAAGGCGTGGCCGAACTCCTCGAGCCGGAACCAGTCGAGCAGCGGACCCGAATAGTCGACGAGTCCGCCCGGCTCGTGTGACTCCCCGATCGCGAAGTCCATTGCGGCGGCGCGGGTCGTCTCCATGAACGCGAGGCTCGGGTTCGGTGGCGGCGCGCCGGCGGCCTCCTCGTCGACCCAGAGGCGCCAGCGACAATGGTGTCCGGTGAAGTCGTCGGGGCGGGGCGGACGGTAGACCGGCTCGCAACGCGCCCGCGGATTCGTCGCCGAGAAGGTGGCGTCGAACGTGCGGTCCTCCATGTCGTGACACATCAGCTTGACCGTGTCGTGGTCGTTGCCGGTCATGCGCACCAGGTGATCATGGGGCCCGCAGAACTCCGTGTAGAAGAACAGCTCGGTGTCGCTCACCACCTCGAAACGGAAGTCGAGGAAGTGATCCGGGCCGCCGATGTCGAACTGGACACCCTTCGCGATCGAGGACACCGTCTCCCCGGTCGCCCCGATGTTGGCGAGGTTCCGACGGGTGTAGATCGGGCTGGACCCCATCCACTCGCCGTCCGCCAGCGTGACGGTGCCCTCGGTGCCCCCCACGCCGGCGACGTGGGGCATGAGGGCGCGGTCGTGGAACATCGACAGCATCTGGTACTCGCGGCACAGCCGGGCGAGCCCGGCCCGCGAGAGCCGTTCGAGCGTCCAGTCCGGGTCGAACGGTGCCGAGCAGTCGGGGGCGACGGATCCAGGCATCGGCCCGGAAGCTAGCACCGCCGCGCACCGCCCTTGAGAAGGACGGGTGGCGTCAGCTCGACGCGGGCTCGAGCTCCTCGGCGGAGTTCGAGCTCGTCCGGATGTCGATGCTGCGTGCCGTGGCGTCCTCCTTCAACGGGAGCGCGAGCGTGAGCACCCCGTTCTCGAGGACGGCGTCGATGGAATCGATGTCGACCTCGTCGCCGAACTGGACATGGCGTCGGAAGGTGCCCTGCGGACGTTCGTTCACCAGCGTGTCGCTCTCGACGTCGTACCACCGGCGGGTGGTCTCGACCGTGATCGAGTTCTTCTCGGTGGTGAGCTCGATGTCGTCGCGCTCGACGCCGGGGGCGTCGAAGTAGACGAACACCGTGTCGTCCTTGCGGACCGCGTCCATGGCGAGCAGACCAGGGGTGCGCTCAGAGCGGTGAAGCTGGTCGAAGGGGTCGAATCGGAACAGCACGTGAATCACCCTTTCCAAGGCAGTTGCGGAAGGTGCTGTACTCGTGTCCGTACCCCGTGCGACCGAGTTCCAAACATCGGGATCCGACGACATGGTGGTTTCGGGGCACTGCCGGGTGGGTAGGCCTCCCGCATGGTGACGGATCCGCTCGAGGCGCTGGCGATCGTCCTCGTCCTCGCGGCCGCGTGCCAATGGGCCGCTGATCGCATCCGGATTCCGTCCGTCCTCCTGCTGCTCGTCGCCGGCGTGTCGCTCAGTCCGGTCATCGATCCCGACGAGGTGTTCGGCGAGGACCTGCTGTTCGCCGGCATCGGGCTCGGGGTCGCGATCCTCCTGTTCGAAGGCGGCACGAGCCTCCGGTGGCGGCGACTCCACACCGGACGATCGACCGTCATCCGACTGGTCACCATCGGCGCGGCGATCGCGTGGGCCGCCGGCGCCGTCGTCTCCGGACTGGTCCTCGACATCGACACGGAGCTCGCCGTTCTGCTCGGCGCGATCCTGATCGTCTCGGGCCCGACCGTCGTCATCCCGTTGTTGCGCGTCGTCCGGCCCCGAGAACCCACCCGATCTGTGCTCCGGTGGGAGGGAATCGTAATCGATCCGATCGGCGCGGCGCTCGCGATCGTCGTGCTCGACGCGATCATCGAGGACCGGGCCGGCTCCGCCATCGTCGCCCGCGTGCTGACGACGTTCGGCGCCGGGCTCGCCGTCGGCCTGCTCGTCAGCCTCGCGTTGATCGTCCTCCTGCGTCGTCAGCTGGTCGCGGATCATCTTCAGGTCGCGGTCACGCTGGCCGCCGTCGTCGGCTCCTACGCCGCGGCGAACACCGTCCGCCCCGAGGCCGGCCTGTTGGCCGTGACCGTGCTCGGGATGGCCTTCGCCAACCAACGGGCCGCGCCGGCCGCGCACATCGCCGCCTTCAACGAGCACCTCGGAACGTCGGTGCTCGGCGTTCTCTTCCTCGTGCTGGGCGCCCGCGTCGAGCTGGCGGAGGTCACGGAGTACCTCGTCCCCAGCCTCGTGATCGTGGCCGTCCTGGTGCTGATCGCCCGGCCGCTCAGTGTCCTCGCCTCGACGCTCGGAAGCGATGTCGGTCCACGCGACCGTCTGTTCCTCATGACGCTCGCCCCGCGCGGCGTCGTGGCTGCCGCGGTCGCCAGTCTCTTCGCCCACGAACTCGACCACGCCGGGGTCGACCCCGGACCGCTGGTCCCGGTCGTCTTCACGGTCGTGACGGGCACCGTGCTCATCGCCGGCACCACCGCCCGCCTCCTCGCGAGCCGCCTACGCGTCGCGGAGCCCGACCCCTCCGGGGTCGCGCTGATCGGCGGTGGGGAGTTCGGCATCGCCATCGCCGACGCCCTGAACCGCCTGCACGTGCCGACACTGCACGTCGGGCTGAGCGAGCACGAGGCGGAGCGCGCCGCCGCCGTCGGCCAGCTGGCGTTCCGGGGCCGGATGGACACCGAGGAGTTCGCCGAAGCGGTCGAGGCCGTGGGGATCGCCCACGTGCTCGCCCTCTCCGGCACCGATCACCTCGACGCGTTCGCCACGACCAGACTGGCGGAGATCGTCGGCTCGGCGAACATCTACGGGCTCGATGATCCCGACCTCGACGCCGAAGCCGGCGTCGCCCAGACGGTCGCGCCCCGACCGGTGCTCCCGGTGGGCTACACCTCCGAACGGCTGAGCGAAGCCGTGCGCAACGGCGCACAGGTCAGGATCACCGGGCCGAAGCGGGCCCGCGGCGACGGCTGGTTGACCGTCTGTCGCGTCGGGCCGCAGGGCACGGTCGGGTTCGATCCCGACGCCGACGAGAAGGCCGGCGAAGTGGAGGTGCAGGTCGGTCCCGGGATGTTCCCCGAGCCCGCCCCGGAACCCATCTGACGCCGGCCCGCCGCACCCGGGTGTTTGTCCCGGCGTCGCGCTGGGTACGCCCACGACAGACGCAACCTCCGACGAAAGGCCGACCGATGAAGATCCTCCTCGCTGCAGACGACGATGCCGCCAGCTACGAGGCGGCTCTGATCGTGTCCGACTGGTTTCCGGACGACGCGTCCGTCGTCGCCCTCCACGTCGGCGCCGTCGCGCCGTCCACCGCCCCGGCCACCCCGGCGGTGATCGGCGGACTCGGCTATCCCGTCGTGGCGCTCCCCGCCCTCCGCGCCGAACAGGGGCGGATCTACCGGGAGGCGCGCGAGATCGCGGCGCGGGCGGCGGCCACCACCGACGGCGCCGCTCGCACCGCCACCGGCGATCCGGCGACCACGATCGTCGAGGTGGCCGAGGAGATCGGGGCGGACCTCATCGTCGTGGGTACCGGTGACCGCTCCTGGCTCTCACGCCTGTTGAACCCGTCCGTCAGCGCCGGCGTCCTCCGTGACGCGTCCTGCCCTGTTCTCGTCGTCCGCTCCGCCCGGTAAGGGGCGGCCGTGCAGCACCCACCACCCGTCACACTCGACGAACTCCAGGTCCTCGCCGCCGGCGATGGACCATTCGTCTCCATCTACATCGACATGGCGCCGACGCGCCGCGACACGCTCGTCGCCCGCATCGCCGCGATCGCCGACGGCCTGCGGGAGCTCGGTGCCCCTCCCGCCCTCGTGGAGCGAACCACCACGCCGTTCCTCGCACCGCCCCCCAACCGTTCGGCCATGGGCATCGTCGCGTCGAACGACGGACGGTACGTCGTCTCCACCTCGCCCGAACCGTTGCGCCGCGATGTCGGCACCTACGAACCCGTACCCCGCCTGGGCCCGATCATCGAGTGGAGCCAACAGATGATCACCCACGCCATCGTGCGCGAAGGCGTGAGCGGTCGCGTCGACGTCGTGATCTTCGGCGCGGACGGCTCCACGTCGGCGCGGGCCGGCATGTCCGGCGGCGACAATTCGTCGGACGTCGAGGAGCTCCTGGTGCGCCATCAGCCCCACGCTGTGTTCGTGGCCGGGGCCGAGCTGGACGGCATCCACGCTCGACTCCTCGATCTGATCCTGGCCCAGCGGCTCCCGTCGAGCTGTCACGTCGAACGCGTTGCCGACGACGGCGACGACGCACTCGCCGACGCTGTCGTTCGTCACACCGCCAGCGTCGTGGCCGAGCGGAAGGTGCGACTCCTCACGGAGTTCCGCTTCGAGAAGTCGCACGGTCGCGCGGTCGACGGGGTGGACGACGTGGTGGACGCCGCGAACCGCGGCGCCATCGCAACGCTGCTCGCCAACGCCGACCCGGACGACCATCGCCGCGCCGAACTGCGCGACAACACGACGATCGTCCCGGTCGACACCGCCGAGGAAGGCGACGAGATCGCCGAGGGCGGCGTGCGCGTCGTCGATGCCCTCATCCACGCCACCCTGGCGAAGGGCGGAGCTCCGGTCATCCTGCCGAAGACGGGCGAGCGCGGCCCGACCGACGATGTGGGGGCGATGCTGCGGCCGCGGGATGCGCAGGGGCTCATCAACGGGGACGTCGGCAGAACCGGCTCGTGACCCCCGCCGCCCGGAGCGGTCAGGGCGCGGTCTCGCCGAGGTCGTCCTCGGGCGTGGCGAACCCGAGGTCCACCTGCAGGAAGGGGTCGCGCGGCTCGGTCGGCGGCTCCCACGGATCGAGGACGATCCGTTCGGTGCCGTCGTCGACGAAGTCGAACGTGTCGAAGTAGTCGTCCGGATCCCCGTCGTCCCCAGGACTCACGAACGACCGGCCGACGGTTGCCGCCGCCAACACGAGCGTCATGGCGAGCACGGCAAGCAGCTTGCGCGAGGGTGCGGTGGCGCCGGTGGCGGGCATCAGGCCTCCCCCTCGATCGGCTCGTCGACCGGATCGTCGACCGGATCGTCGAGGAACTCGTCGTCGAAGCCGAGATCGGGAACGCCGACGAGGCTCTCCGTGGTGAAGATCCGAACCTCGACATCGAGGATCACGATCGCCGAGTCCGACTCGTCGGCCCGCATCTCCACGCCGTCGACGAGCACGAGGCGGTCGGCCGCGACCAGCGCGTCGATGAACGACATGAGATCCAGGTAGCTGCCGGTCGCGCCGATGCTGATCAGGATCGAGGAGGTGCCCGACGGGAGCGGGGCTTCGCTGTCCGGGTCCGTGTCGGAGGACACCGCGAGCGGTGCGATCTGATCGAGCACGACCCCCGACTCGGTCGCAGCCGAGTGGGCGAACCGAACGAATGTGCCGACCTCCCGCTGGGCCGGCACCGCCTTCTCCGCGGCTTCGATGTCCGCTTCGAGGGCATCGAGTTCCGCGCCGAGGGCGCGGGCGTCGGCCAGTTCGGCGGCCAGCAGGGCGAACTCCGCCTGGGCCTCGGCCTCCGCGTCCTGCGCGGACGCGGACTGCGACGGAAGCCAACCGACCGCGAACCACGCGGCGATGGCCACGGCGGTCGGCGCGAGGACCTGGGCGATGGAGCGCGGGGTCATCCGTCCGCCTCCGTGTCATCGGGGAACGTCGGGGCCACGAGAACGGCGTCGACGGTGAACACCGCGCCGACCCGCTCCGTGGCGTCGAACGGTCCGATCGCGGACTGGGCGAGCCAGATACCGTCGAGCAGCGGAACCGTCTCGGCCGCCTCGACCCATCGTCCGACACCATCGATGTCCGGCGCGACACCCGTGAGGGTCAGCATCGCGAGCGGGGCGGGGCCGTCGTAGCCGGTGGACGTCTCGCCCGGTGCGGCCCGCTGGACCCGGGCCGAGATGAGGAACGTGTCGGCCGGCATCGCCTCGGCGAGCTGGCGAAGCGCAGTGGCGACCGGGTACTCCGCGGCGAGGAGATCCTCGACGCGCGCCGTCTGGCGACGGGCGAGACTCTCGACGGACAGCTGATCGTCGAAGGCTTCGAGCTCGAGACGCAACGTGTCGACCCGGCGTTCGACACCGAGGGCGATCTGCGCCTGTTCGTCGGCGATGCCCTGCCGGTCCTCGATGTCGGCGTACAGCAGGGGTGCGATGGCGAGGGCACCGACGACGCCGACGGCAACCCTGGCGCGCGTCGCCCGCTGCTCACGATGCACCGTCGGGACGAGATCGAAACGCCGTTTCGCGGCCGGGCCCGTCGCAGCCAGCGCGACCGCGTAGGAGTCGTCGTATTCGCTGCCCTCCTCACCGACCGATGGCCGCTCGTGACGGAGCACATCGGCCTCGGGAAACGACTCAGCGATGCCCTGGGCGAGGCCGGCGGCGCTCGACTGCTCACCGCACAGTACGACGCGATCGATGGGGCGGTCGTCGATCTCGCTGCGGTAGTAGTCGACAGTGCGCCGGATGCCCTGCATCAGCGTCGTCAGGCCGGCCGACCCCGCAGTGGTCGCGGCCGGATCGCCGGAGCTGTTCCCATAGCCGCTCAGGATGTCGAGCTCGACCTGGAGCTGGTCGGACAGCGATGACTCGGTGCCGACGCCCGCGGTCACGACGCGCGACAACAGGAGACCGTCGTTGTCGTGCAGGACGACATTGGTCACGTCCTGGCTGACGTCCACGATCAGGCCGACCGTGTCGTCGGGACACAGGCCCTGCTCGTTGATCGCGGCGACGAGGGCGGACTGGGTCAGCTGGCTGTGCGCCACCCGCAGTCCGGCACCGCGGATCGCGCCATGGACGTCGACGAGGGTCTGCTGTCTGATCGCGAGGGTGAGAGCATGGACGGATTCGCCGTCCTCGCCGGTGGTCCGGCCGACCTCCTGGAACGAGACGAGTGCGTCGTCGAGCGGGTAGCTGAGCAGATCGCTGATCTCGTACGCCGCCGCCTGGCGGAGTTCAGTCGGCGCCAGAGCCGGCAGCGTCGCTCGCCGGATCACGGCAGATCGGGCGTCGATGCCGATCGCGAGCTGCTTCGACCGGAATCCGGCCCGTTTCCACAGGTCCTTGATGTGGCGGGAAAAGGCCTCGACGTCGAGGATCTCGCCATGGTCGACCACGCCGACCGGCATCTCCAGCTCGCCGGCGCGCACCACCTCGGGCCCCCGTCGACGCAGGCGTGAGGCGGGGCGGAGTTCGACGCCGCGCAGCACCCGGTCATCGAGCGCGAGGCCGACGACTCGTTCAGCCACGGGACTGCCCGCCGGGGCGGAGGGAGGACGGACCGAAGTCCGTACGACGCAATGCCATCAGCACCTATCGGGGATCCGGAGCGGCGATTGAGCCTCGGGCCGAAAGTTCTCACCCGGTGAGCATCGGCGCCGATAGGAACCTCAATGACGTCCTCACCCGCGCTCCGCGACCGTGCGACGACCGATCGGGGAACGACGGTCGTCGAAATGATCGTCGCGACCATGCTCCTGAGCGTCGGAATCCTCGCCGTGCTCGTGTCGATGAACACGGCGACGACGACCACCGCGGTCGCCGACAACCGCAGCACCGGCGTGCGCGTCGCCAGCTCCGAGATCGAGGCGATGCGGGCCCAGCCCTACGACGACGTCGGGATCAGCTCGGGAAGCCGCGGCTTTCGTCGCTCGTTCGAGGGCCGGCCGACGGTGACCAGCGGCGGCGCACGGGTCGAGGCCCGGGCCAGCGTCGTCGTCGACGGGATCACCTACGACATCCGGCGCGACGTGACCTGGGCGAGCATCACGGTGGGCGCGACCCGCATCCCCGAGGGCTACAAGCTCGTCACGATCACCGTCACGTGGGACGACAGCGTCGGCGACCACACGATCCGTCAGGACACGGGTCTCTACCGACCCGCCGACGATGGCTGAGCGCCGAACCGACCGAGGGACCTCGATCACGGAGGTCATGGTCGTCCTGGCGATCACGGGCGTCCTCGCCCTGCCGCTCGTCGCGATCCTCGGCACCGCCAATCGGGTCGAGCGAACCCAGGCGAACCGGGTCGACGCGCGCGCAGAGCTCGACTGGGCGCTCACGCTGCTCACCGAGGACCTTCGGTCGGGTACACCCACCGACCGGCCCCGCGTCGGCGCCCGCATGACCGACACCCTGCCGCTGTCCGTCGTCGACGAGTTCGGCACGGAAGAGCTGGTCCATTGGCGGGTCGCCTCGGGCGGACTCGAACGGACCACCTACGACCCCGCGACGCTGCGTCAGCGTCGACGGTCGGTCGTCGTCGCCGACATCGCCGCGGACGGCACGACCGCCCCGTTCGTCTATGTCGGCGCGGACGGATCGACCCTCGATCCGACCACGCTCCCGGCGGCAACGGTCGCGAACTGCACGACCCTCGTTCGCATCACGCTCGCGATGCCGACCGGCACCGACACCGAAGTCGCGTCGACCGACGTGGCGATCCGGTCCCGCGCCCCCGGGGGAACGGATGCTGACCCGACCGACCCCGCAGGCGAGGGACCGCGGCAACGTGCTGTTGACGATGCCGGTTCTCATGGTCATCGTCCTCCTCGCCGCCGCGATGTTCGCCCGGTCGCACCTGGCCCTGGACCGCAGCCGGACCGACACCGACGACGCCCGGGCCACCGCGGCCGCCGAGCTCGCCGTGCACGAGGCCTTCGCCCGCATCGACGCGGGCGAGACCACCCGGTTCAGCGGATCGGGCTCCCTGGACGGCACCGACTACGAGTACATCGCCTCCCCGCGCAGCGCCGCCTCGTGGGACATCGCGGCCGAGGCCACGAGCACCGATTTCACCCGTTCACTCGCCGCGGTCATCAGCCGCGAACCCCAACACGCCCACAGCCTCTTCGTCGTCGGCGACTCGACGTTCGACCGAAACACCGGCCGGATCACCGGCCGGGTCGGCACCAACGGCGCCATGACCGTCACCGGTCCGTCCCCCGGCAGCCAACAGGAGCTGTACCGACCCGACGGCACCTGCCGCGGCTGCGCCAACGCGACGACGCTCGACGGCCCCCGGGCGGTCGAGCCCGTCGAGGCTCCGACCGGGCCCACCCAGCCGTGCCCCACCGACGGCACGTTCACCGGCGTCGTCGACGGTCGGTCGGGGGTCGCCGTGGTGTGTGACGATCGGGGTACCGACGTCGAATTCGTCGGTGACGTCACGATCGTGAACCCGCCCCTGATCGTGCACGTCGGCGCCGAGGTGCCGCTCGTGCTCGACACCGCGCGCATCAACCGGCCCGGGCCGGCGGCGGACTTCCAGCTCTTCGTCGACGGCACCAACACCGATGCCGTCTCCGACATCAGCGCCACCGACACCCGTCTCGACGGGCTCGTCTACGCACCGGGCCGGTCGATCCGCAGCGACGACCTCGACATCGTCGGATCGCTCACCGTCGACGCCCTTACCGTCCCCCGCCGTGGCCGCGTCGCCATCAGCCCGGACACGTCGCTCGAGTCGCTCGGCTCGACGGCCTGGCGGATCGTGAGCCTGCGTCGCGTCAGGTGATGACGCGGAAGAGCTCTTCGACGGTCGTCAGCCCCATTTTGACCTTGCGGAGACCGTCGGAGCGCAGCGTCACCATGCCGTGATCGACCGCGACCCGTTCGACCTCCTCGGCCCGGGCATGAGCGAGGACGAGATCCGAGATCTCGCTCGACATCGGCATGACCTCGTGGACGGCGAACCGGCCGCGGTACCCGGTGTCCGAGCAGGCTTCGCACCCCACCGACCGGAAACCCTCGAACGATTGCTCGGCCCGCAGGTCGGGGGACAGGAGCGAGAGCTCGTTGTCGTCGAGACCGAGTTGGTCGAGATGCACTTCGCGGGGTTCGCGACACTTCTCGCAGAGCCGGCGAGCAAGACGCTGCGCCATGACCGCGGAGACCGACGACGCGACGAGGAAGGGTTCCACGCCCATCTCGACGAGCCTCATCGGCGCCGCCGCGCTGCTGTTCGTGTGCAACGTCGAGAGGACGAGGTGACCGGTCAGGGACGCTTCGATCGCGATCGTCGCGGTCTCGCCGTCGCGGATCTCGCCGACGAGCATGATGTCGGGGTCGGCCCGCAGGAAGGATCGCAGCGCCCGGGCGAACGTCATGCCCGACTTCTGGTTGACCTGGACCTGCTTGATGCCGTCCATGCGGTACTCGACGGGATCCTCGATGGTGATGATGTTGCGCGTCGGGTCGCGGAGTTCCTCGATCGTGGCGTAGAGGGTCGTCGACTTGCCCGAACCGGTCGGACCCGTCACGAGGATGGCGCCCCAGGGACGCTCGTAGGCCTCCTTGAAGCGTTCGAGCTGGTCGGGAAGGAAACCGATGGTGCCGATACCGCCGCCCCGGGCCGTGCTGTGCAGGATCCGGAGCACGGCGGCCTCGCCGTGCACGGTCGGAATCGTCGCGACACGGACGTCGAAGTCCTCGCCGTTCACCCGGGCGGTCAACCGACCGTCCTGGGGAACGCGACGCTCGGCGATGTCGATGTCCGCCATCACCTTGATGCGGCTGATGATGCCGGCCCGCAGCGAACTCGGCGGTGACATCGCCTCGTGGAGCACGCCGTCGACGCGGAACCGGATGCGCAGATCGTCGGAACTCGGCTCGACATGGATGTCCGACGCGTTCTCCTGCACCGCCTTGGCGAGCAGGAGATCGATGAACTGCACGATCGGGGCGTCGCTGTCGTTGTCCGACGCGATCGAGACGTCGGCGATCTCGGCGTACTGCCGGTTCTCTCCGACCGCCGCCTGGATCGTCTCGCGTACCCGCGAGTCGCTGTGGCCGAGGCGCTCGATGGCATTGAGGATCTGGGCCGCCTCAGCCATGACCGGCTTGACCTGCCGGCCGACCAGGGCATGGATGTCGTCCAGTGCGAGCACGTCGACCGGGTTGGCCATCGCCACGACGATTTGATCGTCGGCACGCCAGACCGGGAGGGCCCGGTGACGGGTCGCCATCTGCTGAGGGATGAGCTGCGCCAACTCGACGTCGATCGGGTGGTCGTTGAGGTCGACGAACTCGAGATCGAACTGGACGGCCAGAGCCCGCACGAGGTCACCCGGCCGTACGAGGCCTTCCTCGAGGAGTACCTCGCCGAGCCGCTTCCCGCTGGATCGTTGGGTTTCGAGCGCGGCGGAGATCTGCGCCTCGGTGACGATCTCGAGTTCGACGAGGATCTCGCCGATTCGGCGGCGCGTGGCGACCGCGAGCTGTGCCATGCCCCAGCCATCGGCCGAGCGTCGCTCCTCTTGAGGTCACGTCGAGTGACGAAGGCTCAACTCCTCCCCGAGGGGGCCGACCGGCACACCGTGCACAACGACATCGACGAAGACTGGCGGACGCTCGACGACGACGGACGAGCCTTTCTCGCCGACGCCCTGGCGGGAACCGGCGAACCGACGGACGGCCGATTGACCGAGCTGCTCGACGCCGCGCTCGCGGCCGACGCATCGGACCTGCATCTCAGCGCGGGCACCGTGCCCCACGTGCGCGTGCGCGGCGAACTCCGCCCGCTGGCCGGAAGCACGCCGCTCGCGGCGGCGGATCTGGCGACGATGCTGAACGCCCCGCTCTCGCTCGACCAACGGCAACTGCTCAGCGCCCGCGGCGACCTCGACACCGCCCTGGACCTCAGCGGGACCAACCCCGGCAACCGACGGTTCCGGGCGAGCATCTTCCGTCAGTCGGGCAGCCTCGCGGCGGCGATCCGGCTGGTCCCCGACACGATCCCGGCCCTCGACGACCTCGGCCTCCCCGCCGCCGTCCGCCGGTTCACCGCCCTCACGAGCGGCCTCGTCCTGGTCACCGGGCCGACCGGCAGCGGCAAGTCCACGACGCTCGCCAGCATGATCCAGGAGATCAACCAGTCGACGCGCTCGCACATCGTCACGATCGAGGATCCGATCGAGTATCGCCACGTGCCGCTCCAGTCCGTCATCCAACAGCGCGAGGTCGGCGGCGACACGGAGAGCTATGTGGCCGCCCTGCGGGGCGCGCTGCGCCAGGACCCCGACGTGATCCTGATCGGCGAGCTCCGCGATCTCGACACCATCCGGGTGGCACTCACCGCGGCGGAGACCGGCCATGTGGTGTTCGCCACGCTCCACAGCAGCGACGCCACCAGCGCGGTCAACCGCATCATCGACGTCTTCCCGGGCGACCAACAGGCGCAGATCCGTTCCCAGCTCGCGCTCTCGCTGGAGGGTTCGATCAGCCAGCGTCTCGTCCCCTCCACGTCAGAGAGCCTCGTGCCCGCCACCGAGGTGATGACGGCGACCTCCGCCGTTCGCAACCTGATCCGCTCGGACAAGGTGCACCAGCTGCCGTCGATCCTCGAGACCGGGGGCGACGACGGCATGCACACGTTCGACCAATCCCTCGCCGGCCTCGTTCGCCGCGGCGCCGTCGATCCGCTCGTGGCCCGCACCGTGGCCTCCAGCGCCGCCAACCTCGAATCGTTGATGGGCCGATGAGATGACCGCGATCGCCGAGCCCCGGAGCGATACGCAGCCCGACGCCACGTACTCGTACAAGGCGTTGGACGAGACGGGCACGATGCAGACGGGCGAACTCGGGTCCCGATCCAAGGACGAGGCCATCAGTCGCCTCCGCCGACTCGGCCTGCGCCCGGTGTCGATCAAGGAGACCCGTGCCTCCGCCCTCGGGCGTGAGTATTCGATGCCCGGCTTCGGCCCCCGGGTCAAGGGTCGTGACCTCGCGGTCATGGCCCGCCAGTTCGCCACGATGATCAACGCCGGGGTGCCCATGCTGCGCACCCTCGAGGTCCTGACCTCGCAGTCGACCAGTCCCCTGCTGGCGTCGACGCTCGGCCAGGTGCGCTTCGACGTCGAGAGCGGCGAGTCGTTGAGCAACGCGATCGGCCGTCATCCGAAGGTGTTCGACACGCTCTTCGTGTCGATGGTCCGAGCCGGCGAGACCGCCGGCGCGCTCGACAGCGTCCTCCTCCAGCTCGCGGCCACGCTCGAGCAGGCGGTCTCGACCCGCCAGAAGATCCGCTCCGCGCTCGCCTACCCGATCGCCGTGTCGGTGATGGTCGTCGGTGTGATCACGATCATGCTGCTCTTCGTGGTGCCGACCTTCGCCGGGATCTACGACGATCTCGGTGGCCCGCTGCCGGCACCGACCCAGGCGCTCGTCAACGTGTCCGCCGCACTCACCGGCCATCTGCCGCTCATCATTCTCGTGGGGGTCGGCTCCGCGTTCGCCCTCCGCCAGTGGAAGCGGACCGAGTCGGGCCGCTATCGGTGGGACTGGCTGATGCTGCGGGTTCCGCTCGTCGGCAACCTGCTGCTGAAGAGCAGTGTGGCGCGGTTCGGCCGGACCATGGCCGTGCTCACGAAGTCGGGCGTCCCCGTGCTGGAGACGCTGCGTATCGCGTCCGGCACCGTCGGCAACGCCGTGTTCGCCCGGGCCCTGCTCGACACGCGGGAGGCCGTGCGCGACGGCGAGCCGCTCGCCCAGAATCTCGGCAAATCACCCGTCTTCCCGACGATGGCCGTCCAGCTGATCGCCGTCGGTGAGGAAACCGGCGCCCTCGATCAGATGTTCGAGATCGTGGCGACCTCCTTCGAGGAGGAGGTCGAAACCGCCGTTTCCGGCTTCTCGGCGGTCATCGAACCCGTGATGATGGCGCTGATCGGCCTGCTGGTCGGAGGCATGGTCATTGCCCTGTATCTCCCGATGTTCAGGGTGATCGACCTAGTCCAATAGTGACCATCGGCATCTTGTGAGGCACTTGGTCCCTGCCGAAGGAATGGCAACAGACCTGCCACCCGGCATACCAGGAGCACAGTGAATCATGAACAGGAATACGAAGGCACACACCTCTAAGCGGGACGGAGGCTTCACCCTCATCGAGGTCATGGTCGTCGTCCTGATCATCGGCGTTCTCCTCGCGATCGGCGTCCCGACCTACCTCGGGGCGCGGGAGCGGGCGCAGGATCGCTCCGCTCAGTCGAGCGTGCGCACCGCACAGTCGGCGGCACTCGTCATCTACACGGACGAGGCCGACTTCCGGGACGTGACGGTTCGCGAACTGCGGACCGTGGAGCCGGGCTTCACCTGGCTGTCCGCCAACTCGGCGTCGAACGACGACAACCGCATCAGCGTCGCCACCCGGTCCAACGGCACCGAGTGGGGCGCCGCGGCGATGTCCGACTCGGGCACCTGCTTCTACATCCGTCTCCGCGAGAGCGGCACGACGCTGTACGGCAGCTCGTCGTCGGCGTCCTGCACGGGCAACCAGGCCCTGAGCCGGGCCCGGTCGACCGGTTGGTGATCCGACCCTGAGTGATCCAACTCACTGAGTCGAACACAACGGCGAGAGCGTGGCATCCGGGCGGGATGCCACGCTCTTCGCGTTGGGGCGTCAGGTGATGAGGTTGCCGTAGCGGTGCAGCGTCGTGCTGACCGCCTGTTCGCGCACATAGTGCTGCAACTCGATCCGTCCGTCACGGGTGACCGGATCGTCGGCCACGTGGAGATTGTGGTCGTTGGCGGCGGCGCGCAGCGCCGAGTCGACGGGACCGAGCACCCGGACGCGGTCGACCCCGAGGCTCGGGAGCCGGGCCGCGAACGCCTCTGCTGATTCCGTCAAGGCACCCGACTCGACGACCGCCACACCACAGCGCCGGGCGGCCGCACGGACCCGGGCGAGCTCCGTCTCGTCGGCTCCGGCCTCCGCCCGGACGGCGATCGCCGCCAGCGGCCGGTAGCGGAACACGTTGGACTCGCAGAACAGGCCCGTCGGGTCGTGCTCGACCCCGAACTCCTCGGCCCAGGCTCGCTGGTCGGACCGTTCGGCCGCGGCGAGCCAGTCGCCGTCACGCTGCTCGTCGACCGGGCGCCAGGTGCCGAGGCGGGCGACATAGTTCGGTCCGCCGGCCTTGGCCCCCGGACCGATAACCGAGCGTTTCCATCCGCCGAAGGGTTGGCGGCGGACGATGGCGCCGGTCGTGCCCCGGTTCACGTAGGCGTTGCCGACCTGCACGTCGTCGACCCAACGCTCGGTCTCCGCGGTGTCGAGGGAATGGATACCGCCCGTGAGGCCGAACGGCGTCGCGTTCTGCATCTCGATGGCGTCATCCAGCGTCGCCGCGTGCATGAGCCCGAGCACCGGTCCGAAACACTCGGTGGTGTGGAACCAGCTTTCGGGGCGGACACCCAGACGGACGCCGGGTCGCCACACGTCGTCGGCGATCCGCTGGGGTTCGACCAGCCAGTCCTCCCCCGGATCGGGGTCGCCGAGGGCCCGGGCGAGCTTGCCGGTCGGCCGGCCGATGAGCGGTCCGGTGTCCGACGCCAGATCCGTCGGCCCGCCGACCTCGAGGCTGGTGACGGCGTCGACGAGTTGGCGGCGGAGCCTCGGGGACTCGTAGGCCTGCCCGACACAGATGGCCAGGCTCGCCGCCGAACACTTCTGTCCGGAGTGCCCGAAGGCGGAGGCGACGAGATCCGCGACCGCGAGATCGATGTCGGCACTCGGGGTGATGACCAGCGCGTTCTTGCCCGATGTCTCCGCGAAGAGCCGCAGATCGGGCCGCCACGACCGGAAGAGGTCGGCGGTCTCGTAGCCCCCCGTGAGGATGACGGCGTCGACGTGCGGGTGGGTGATGAGCCGCTGTCCGACCTCGGTGTCCGGCGCCCGCACCAGCTGGAGGACATCCGTGGGCACACCGGCGGCCCAGCAGCACTCGGCCACGATCGCCGCGCACCGCGGGACCTCGGGCGCCGGCTTCAGGATGACGCTGTTGCCGGCGGCGAGCGCGGCCAGCACGCCGCCGGCGGGGATCGCGACCGGGAAGTTCCAGGGCGGCGCCACCGTGATCACGCCGAGCGGCTCGAAGGACGCGCCGTCGCTGCGGTCGAGGTCACGGGCCCGATCGCCGTACCAGCGGGCGAAGTCGACCGCCTCGGACACTTCGGGATCGGCCTGACCGAACGTCTTGCGACCCTCGTGCACCATCACCGCGATCAGATCGCCCCGCCGTCGCGCCAACTCGTCGGCGACGGCGTGGAGAACGGCCTGGCGATCCGCGGTGCTGCGAGCCGCCCAGGACGTCTGCGCGTTGCGGGCCCGCGCGACCGCCGCGTCGACCGCATCGACGGCGTCGACCATCTCCGGCAGCGCACCGGGCAGGGGCCCGGTGACGACGTCGCGGGCCCATGCTCGGACGGCGGGCAGCGCCGGGTCGGAGTCCGGTTCGTTGCGGAACGGGGCTCCCGGGTCGACGCCGGGCTCGGGTGCGGTGCGGTCCTGGGTCCGATGCGGACCCGAGGCGACCTCGGCCCGCGCCGCGACGGCCCGCCGGAACTTCTCGGCCTCGGCGGCGAACGCCGCCGTGCCCGGCCGGAGCCCGAACAGGTGGTGGATGAAGTTCTCCTCCGACGAGTTCTCCTCCAGCCTCCGGAACAGGTAGCTGATCGCGACGTCGAAGTCCGCCGCCGCGACCACCGGCGTGTAGAGCAACGGGTGCCGCCCGCGTTGCCCGAGCAGCCGGGCATGGGTGGGGGCCATGCCCTCGAGCATCTCGACCTCGACCCGGTCGCTCACGCCGCGCCGATCCGCGAGGGCGAGGCTCCACGCCACGTCGAACAGATTGTGGCTCGCCACGCCGACCCGAACGGCCGCCGTGTGCTCCGGCGTGAGCAGCCAGTCGAGACAACGCTTGTAGTTGGCGTCCGTCTCGGCCTTGGTGTCGTAGGGCGCCTGCTCCCAGCCGTGGATGGCTGCCTCGACCCGCTCCATCGCGAGGTTGGCGCCCTTCACCAACCGCACCTTGATCTCGCCGGCCGCGCCCTCCCCAGCCGCCGTCCGTCGTGCGCTCGCCCAGGCGACCAGCTTCTGGAGCGCCTCGAAGCTGTCGGGGAGATACGCCTGGAGCACGATCCCCGCGCTCACCCCGCGCCGCGGCGGCTCGTCGAGCACCGCCATGAACGCGGTCAGGGTCAGCTCGAGGTCGTGGTACTCCTCCATGTCGAGATTGACGAACGTCGGCGGTGCCGTGTGCGCCGCATGTTCGAAGAGGCTGCGAAGTCGTTCGCTCACCTTCTCGACACAACCGTCGTAGTCCCAGTAGTTCAGGTGGGGCACGAGGGCGGAGAGCTTGACGGAGACATAGTCGACATCGGGCTCGTCGAGGAGGCGAAGCGCCTCGTCGTAGCGGCGTTGGGCCTCCCGTTCACCGAGCACCGCCTCCCCGAGCAGGTTGACGTTCAGACCGAACCCCGCACCGCGGCGGGCGGCGAGATGCTTGCGGAGCCCGGCGATCTCCGCGTCGACGACGAGGTGCCCGACGAGCTGGCGGAGCCGGCGCTGCGCGAGGGGGACCACGACCCGCGGAAGCAGCGGGGCGAGCCGCGCGCCGGCCCGCAACAACAGGCGATCGACCGTCGACAGGAACGCCGGCAACGGCCGGCCGCGGACCAGGTGGGCGAGCTGACCGGCCGCGACGACCGGATCCTCGGCCCGGATCACCCGGTCCACGAACGCCATCGCGAACGCCACCCCGTCGGGATCGGCGACGACCCCATCGAGGCGATCGGCGGTCCGCCGCTCCTCCGCCGTCTGCAGCTCGGCGGCTGCGCCCACCCACCTCGCGACCAACTCGACCGCGTGCTCTGCGGCCACGAGGCAGTCATCGGCGGGATCGGCCATCCCGCAAGTATGCGACACCGGCGGTGGCCGCCACCGACAAGCGCCCCCCTCCTCCTCCTCGTTCTGGGTGAACATATGCACGGAAACCGCGCCTCCGTTCACCCAGAACGACCCGGGGGGCTCAGCCGGTGTCGCCGCCGAAGGTGAGTTCCGTGACGACGAGTGCCCCCTCCGCGTTCGTGCCGAGCGTCAGATCGAAGAGCAGACCGAAGCCGGCCGGCGGGGCGTAGACGATCTGGCAGCTCGCCGAATCGGCGCAACTGTCCGCCACGAACGCAAGGCCGTCCGAGGCGTTCCCGCCCGCCTCGAACCACTCCTGGGCCGTTGCGACGGCGGCAGGACTCGCCAGCGCGGACAGCGCATCCCAGTCGCCGTGGTCCCACGCCGCGCCGAACGCCACCAGGCGGTCCGCGCTGCTCATGGTCTCGGCGGGCCCCTCGGCGCTCACGACCCCGGGGTCGAGCGTGCCCGCGTCGTCACCGGCAACGAGGAAGGCGGCAAGGATCGCGGCGAACAGGGCACTGGCGATGACACCAACGAGGATGGCGGTCAGGAGCCATCGCAGGGTCTGACCTTCGCCACCGTTGCCGCGCGAGGCTCCCCGATTCGAGGACTGCTCCGACGAGGGAGGCGTCGCGGTTTCGAGTGCTGTGTTCATGGCTTGGGCGTCGCCTTTTGGGGCGGTCACGGTGATCGCGCTGTGCGCATCATACGCCCGCACGGTTCTCTGTCAATAGCTATTGCGGCAGCGGCTGTTGATGCGTACAGCGTGGCCCGAGCTCAGACCTCGGCGGCCTTCTGCCGCAGCAGCGCCGAGATGCGCTGGCGGGTCACGCCGAAGAGTTCGGCGATCCGCTCGATCGTCAGCCCCTCCGCCCGGAGCGCCAGCGCCTGGGCGGCGCGCAGCTCCGACCCCGCGGTCTCGAGCATCGACATGTTCGTCGAAAGGAGCTCCACGACCCGTGGGGACTCCTCCTGCTCCACCAGATCCACGAGCGACTCGCCCCGCTCGAGCCGCTCCCGCTGCGCCCTGGCCCGGCGCTGGACCTCGAGGCTGCGGGAGGCGTTGTCCTGCGCGGCGGTCTCGATCGAACCGAGCGCCGCCCTCAGCCGGCCGAGGTGACGATCAGCAGACATGCCAGAGTGAAACCGCGATGTCCACGAGGTGTCAATAGCCATGTCGAGAAGGGTGATGCCTCGGACAGTCGGCTCTTTGCCCCTGGGCCGGATTCGCGGCTAGGCACTGCCCCGTGTGGTTGAAGCTCCTTCCCGTTGGCGTCGTTCTCGTTCTGGCCGTTGCGTGCAGCGGCTCCGATGACGGCGCAGCACCGACCGCCTCGACGTCGGCCGCGCCATCCACGTCGACCGTGCCGTCGACGACGGCGGCCGTCTCGACGACCACGACGAGCACGGCACCGATCAGCGACCTGGTCATCACCGGCCCGATCACCGCGGGTTCGCGTGGCGGACCGTCGACGGCGACACCGTTCGATCTCGAGGGGGCCGGCTACATCGAGGAGGAGTTCCTGCTCAGCGGCGAGGCGGTGTCGTACCGCCCCGACGGCGAGTTCGGACCGGAAGGTGACTGGACCGTGGAGCAGGACGAGGAGGCCGCCTTCACGACGCGGCTGCTCGTGCGCCGACCCGCCGACGCGACCGGTTTCAGCGGCACCGTGCTCGTCGAGTGGTTCAACGTCTCCTCCAACGTCGACGTCGACGTCGAGTTCGGGTTCGTTGCCGAGGAGATCCTCAGGAGCGGCGATGTCTGGGTCGGGGTGTCGGCCCAGGAGATCGGGATCACGAGCAGCGAGGGGGGCGACTTCGGTGCGGATGCCCTCGGCCTCGTCGCGTGGGACCCCGAGCGCTACGGCGAGCTCGAACACCCCGGCGATGCCTTCTCCTACGACATCTTCAGCCGGGCCGGCGAGGCCGTGCGCAACCCCGCCGGGTCCGATCTGCTCGCCGATTTCGACGTGGAGCAGGTGCTCGCCATCGGTGAGTCCCAGTCGGCGTTCCGACTGCTCACCTACGTCAACGCGGTCCATCCGCTCGCCGACGTCTACGACGGGTTCCTGATCCACAGCCGCGACGGCGGCGGCGCGCCGCTCGCCGCCGGCGTCGACGTCCCGGGGGTCAGCGCGGTCCGCGACGACCTCACCGTTCCCGTGCTGCAGCTGGTGTCGGAGACCGACCTCTACGGCCTGCGTCCGACGGCGCCGTTCCCGGAGGCACGACAGCCCGACACCGACACGATTCGCACCTGGGAGATGGCCGGCACCGCCCACGCGGACGCCCACTATCTCGCATCCCTCTACGAACAGGGGACCCAGAACTTCGACTCCTTCCTCGACCTCACAGGCGTCGTGCCCATCGCCAACAACGGTCCCCAGCACTGGATCGCCAAAGCGGCGCTCCGCGAGCTCCGAGCGTGGGCGTCGGGTACCAGCGTGCCGCCGACCGCCGACCCGATCACGACCGCCGACGGCGCCATCGTCCGCGACGAGCACGGCAACGCACGGGGCGGAATTCGTACCCCCCATGTCGACGTCCCCGTCGCCACGCTGACCGGCGAAGGCACGTCGTTGATTGGTTCGACGACGCCGTTCGCGCCCGAGACGATCGCCCGGCTCTACCCGTCCGAGGACGACTATCTCGCCACGTTCGCGGCAGCCCTCGACCGTGCCGTCGAATCCGGGTTCATTCTGGCCGACGACCGCGAGGCGGTACTCGCCGACGCCGTTTTCCCCGGGTAGACGGCGTCGGACTCCGCTCCGCCGCGCGGGGCAGGCAGGCGGACTCAGCTGACCGAGCGCCCCTCGTCGGCCCAGTACGGCGCGCGCAGCTCGGTCTTGAGTACCTTCATCGACGCGTTGCGGGGCAACTCGGCATACCAGTCGATCGACTTGGGCACCTTGAAGCCGGCGATCTTCTCGCGACAGAACTCGATGAGCCCGGCCTCGCCGACCTCGGCGCCGTCACGAAGCACGACGCAGGCCTTCACGGCTTCACCCCATGTCTCGTCGGGCACCCCGATCACTGCCGCATCGGCGACATCGGGGTGGGCGAACAACACCTGCTCGACCTCGGCCGGGTACACGTTCTCGCCGCCCGACACAACCATGTCCTTTATGCGGTCCTTCACGTAGAGGTAGCCTTCCTCGTCGAATGTGCCGGCGTCGCCGAGATACAGCCAGCCGTCCCGCAACACCTCGGCGGTCTCGGCGGGAAGGTTCCAGTAACCGGCCATCAGCTGCGGTCCTCGGGCGATGATGTGGCCGATCTCGCCCGCTGCACAGTCGTTGCCGTCGGGGTCCACCACCCGTACCTCGGTGCCGAAGCAGGCCCGGCCGGCCGAGCGCAGCAAATGCTCGTGGCCGTCGAGCGCTCGCCGATGATCGGCCCTGGTCAGCATGGTCACACCGCCGGATGACTCCGTCTGGCCGAAACCCTGGACGAACTCGCAGCCGAACACATCGATGGCCTGGCGCAGTGTCGCCGCCGCGATCGGTGAAGCCCCGTAGCCGATCTGGTCCAGGTCCGCGAACTTCCGATCCTCGATCCCGGGCACCATCACCAACAGCGCCTGGATCATCGCCGGTACGAGCATCGTGCGGTTGACCCCCTCCTCGTCGAGAATCCGTACGACCTCCTCCAGGTCGAAATGCTCCTGCACGTAAACGCTCCCGCCGGCGAAGAGGTTCTGCATGCCGGCCAACGCCGAACCGATATGGGCCAGCGGCGCCACGATGTGGGTGCAACCCTTCGCTCCCTCGACGAGCGGGGCGAGGTTCTGAGCCATCGCCGCAGTCAACGAACCGTGCGTCAGAACGGCACCTTTCGGTCGCCCGGTCGTGCCGCTGGTGTACATCTGTACGGTTGCATCGCTCAGCTCGATCGGCGCCCCGCCCGCAGGGCGCGGAGGGGCATCGGCGAGCCAGGACTCCCAGCTGGTCCATCCATCCGGGGCGGCCCCGATGGCCACGCACGTCCCGACCCGGTCGAGTTCATCGCGCACCGTCAGGAACGGCTCGATCAACTCGTTGCGGACGACAACGAGTCGACAACCGGCATCGCCGACGATGTAATGCCACTCGGCCGGGGCCAGCCGTGGGTTGAGAGGCACCGTGACCACGTTCGCCATCGCGGCACCGAGGTAGCACGAGAAGTACTCGAGGCAGTTGCCGGCGAGCACACCGAAGCGATCGCCCGGCCCGAGGCCGGAGTCCGTCAACGCGTCGGCAACCGAACGTGACTCCGCAAGCAGCTGCCCGTAGGTCACGGACCGTTCACCGTCTCGCAACGCGACCGCGTCGGGTTGGTCTCGGCCATGGAACTCGATCAGATCGTGGAACCGCACGATCTGATCGTCGCAGAGTCGACGAGCCGATGCACGGCGACACACGAGCGCGTAGGCATCCGCCTACGCATGGATCTCGGCGATGTCGAGCACACCGCACAGAACGACACCAGATGGACGTTGTGGGTCATGTCCGTCTGGTAGGCGTCGGCCTCACGGGGTGCCGCCGCGCCCGCGCGACTCACGACAGGTCGCGAGGTAGGCGTCGTCGGTCACCGGCTCGCGGAGGGGGCGGCGCCGGCCTCAGCGAACAGTTCGTCGCTTGACAGAGCCAAGGGACGGACCTATACATAGTATTCCTATGCAAAATCCACACCTCCCGACGGGGAACGTGCAACCCGCACCCGAGTTGGAAGTCTCGGAGTGGTTCAACACCGACCTGCCGCTCAGTCTCGAACACCTCCGGGGCCAGGTCCTGGCGATCGAAGCCTTCCAGATGTTGTGTCCGGGTTGCGTCAGCCACGGGCTGCCCCAGGCCCAGCGCATCGAGCGGCACTTCGCCGGCGAGGTGACCGTTCTCGGTCTCCACACGGTGTTCGAGCACCATGACGCGATGCGTCCGGTGTCACTCGAGGCGTTCCTGCACGAATACCGCATCACGTTCCCGGTCGGCGTCGACGCCCACGACGAGCCGGGCGGGATGCCGATCACCATGCGCCGCTTTCGACTGCGGGGCACGCCGAGCCTGGTCCTCATCGATCGTGCGGGGCGAGTGCGGCTCAACGCGTTCGGCCAAGCCGACGATCTCGCGGTGGGAGCGGCGCTCGCCCGCCTCGTCGACGAGCCGCCGGAGTCCCTGGAATGCACTCCCGACCAGGGATGTCCGGTCCCGGCGGGTGGCGAGTGAACGGCCGGTGAGCGACCAAACCCTCGACCGTCGCGTGCTCGCCGCCGTCGAGCGACTCGGCCGAGCGCTGCGCGCTGCGCGTCAACGGTCCGCAACCCACCACGGGCTCTCCCTGCTCGGACTCAGCACCATCGAGATCCTTTCCGACGGTCGCCCCCGGCGTATCGGAGCGCTCGCAGCCGAACTCCACGTCTCCCAACCCACTGTCAGCGACGCGGTGACGGCGCTTCACCGCCGCGGCCTGCTCGTGCGCGAACGAGACCCCGTCGATCTCCGCAGCACCCTCGTTACCCTGAGCGGCCGCGGCGCTGCTGTCGCCACCGCAGTCGAAGGTGAACTCCGCCCTCTCCTTGCCGTCGAGAGCGGCACGACGGTGGAGCGCGCCGTCACCCTGCGGATCCTCCTCGCCGAGATCTCCCGCCTCCAGCGGGCGGGGGTCATCACGATCAACCGCAGCTGCCTCGGCTGTCGCCACTACGACGCGACCGACGCGACGGACCCGGCGTGGTGTCTCCTGCTCGAGACGACTCTCCGCGACGAGGACCTACGAGTCGACTGCCCCGAATACGAACCTGCGGCACCGTGACGAGAGACGACAGACGAGAGAGGGATACTCGACGGATGCATGGACATGTCGCGGTCGTGACCGGAACCGGTCCGGGGGTGGGGCGCGCCTGCGCCGAGGCGTTCTGCCGCGAGGGGGCGGACGTGGTGATCGCCGCCCGCGACGAAGCTCGGCTCGCCGCGCTGGCAGCCGACCTCCGGGCCTCATTTCCCGGTGCCACGGTCGACACCCGGTGCTTTGATCTCACCGACGCGTCGTCGTGCCGCGCCCTCATCGCCGATGTCGAGGAGGCGATCGGGGGCGTCGACCATCTCGTCAACGTCGCCGCGGCCGGCGGCGGTGGCGGAGCCCTCGACACCGCGGACCTCGACGGGTGGCGGCAGGCATTCGAAGCCAACGTGATCGGCACCCTCGAACTCAGCCGGTCGGCGGCCCGGAGCATGGCCGATCGTAGAGCCGGCACCATCGTGCAGATCAGCACCCTCGGGGCCCGCTCGCTGCCGAAGCGACAAGCCGCCTACACCTCCACCAAACAGGCCATGGAGAGCGCGTCGATGACCCTCGCGAAGGAGGTCGGACCGTCCGGTGTGCGGGTCAACATCGTCGTTCCGGGCTACATCACCGGAGAGGGGCTCGACAGGCTGGTGGCCCATTCGGCGGAAACCACCGGCGAGGACCCCGCCGTCGTCTCCGAACGGATGGCATCGACGGCCTCACTGAAGCGACACGTGGACCCCGCCGACATCGCGGAAGCGGCGCTCTTCCTCAGCAGCGAACGGGCCCGCTGCATCACGGGCGTCGCCCTTCCGGTCACCGCGGGGCAGTAGCGCCGCCCCGTCCTCTTCGGTTTGACCGCGCACGATTGTGCAACAGTGGATGATGATCGTGATCGCTGGAAGTGCCCGAGTCAGAGCCGACCGGCTGGACGCCGCGCTCGAAGCGGCGAGCCGCATGGCGGAGGCGTCACGCGACGAACCCGGCTGCGTCGACTATCGCTTCTCGATCGACATCGAGGATCCGAATACCGTCCGGATCTTCGAGCACTGGGAGTCGAGCGAGTCGTTGGAGCGACACTTCGCAGCGCCTCACTTCCTCGCCTTCTCGGAGCTGCTGGGCGATGTCCTGGACGGCCAACCGGAGTTCTCGCGCTACGAGGTCGCCGATGTACGACCACTGTTCGGATGAACAGGGCGGCCGACGACGTCACCCGCCAGGGCGCGAGACCCGCTCAGCCGGCCTGGAGGTCGACATCGCCGAACCGTTTCGCCATCGCCCGGACGAAGCCCCGGCCGCGCTTGCGGGCCAACTCCGCCACCGGTCCGGTCCAGCCCTCGTCGAGCGTCGAGTAGAGGATCTCGAGCCATCGACCGAACAGATCCGCGTCGAACGCCTCGCTGTCGTGGAGCCAACGGTGGGCTTCGATGACGTCTTCGGCGGGGCCGTACGGCTCGCCGAGCAGCAACCCGGCCCAGAAATCCGTGAGCTCCAGCGTGTGCGCGTGCCAGTCGACCCGGGCGAGGGTCTCGAAGTACAGATGGAAGCGTTCGTCCTGCGCGATCTCCCGATAGAAGCGGGTGACGAACTCGGCGACCTCGGCCCGCGTGTCGAGATCACGGCCGCGGTGGGTATTGGGGCGCGTGCGGCTCATGACGAGACCGTTCGCCAGGCCGGGTAGTCGATTCCGGCAAGTCGGTTGATCGCAAAACCCTGGAGCGTGAGGACCGCGACGGCGAGCATGAGGATGGCGAGCTGGTCCGGTTCGCGCAGGATCCCGAGCGACACGATGAGCGTGGTTGCGCCGGCCGGTGGGTGCGGAGCGCGCAGCCAGACCATGAACGCGCTCGTCAGCGCGAGCGACAGCGCCGCGGCACCGATACGGCCACCGGTGACCTCGGTCGCGAGCGCCGGCGCGTCGTCGGTGAGGCCGAAAGCCACGAGGGAGACATAGCCCGCTGCGGCCCCCACGGCATGCCCGATGATCGTGTTGCGGGGCGACGCTGCCGGGTTGGTCGGCGTGTAGAAGAGCAGGAACGCGGTCGGGCCGAGCGACGGGAAGATGAAGGGTTGCCCGGTGACGAACGCGACCGCCGACATGATCGCGATCGCGATCAGACCGTTGACCCCGGCGAACAGGCCCATGACCTTCGTGTTGTCGTGGCGATCGGTGAGCACAGGGATGCGGAACCGGCGGGCGAGGCCCCACAGGATCGCCGCCATGTCCCCACCGATGGGTCCGGGGCTGGCCGGTCCGAGTCCGGGTCGCTCGGGTTCAGTCACGCCGCAGCAGCCGAGCGAAGGCAAGGGTGGTGGCGAACAGCCCGACCGAGAGCGCCGCGGCCGGCCAGGCGAGTGCCTCGTCGTCGGCCTGGAACGCCTCGAGCGACACCACAAGCAGGAACACCTGGAGCGCGAGGATCAGCACGACATAGACGAAGACGGCGCTGGTGCGTTTGGTCTCCCCGGTGCCGATGCTCGTCATCGCGTCACTCCGATCGCCCAGACGGTGCCGTCACGAACCTCGACCTCGATGGTCGGAAGGGCCCGTTCGGGCGGCCCGGCGATCGCGGCGCCCGTGGCGGCATCGAAGATCCCCTCGTGACACGGGCACACGAGCTCGGTCTCGTCGGGTTCATAAAACACGACGCAACCGAGGTGGGTGCATTTCTGGCTGTACGCGACGAGCTCACCCTCGGGAAGACGGATCAGCACCGCGGGGTCGTGGGGCCCGGGGTAACGGAACAGATGGGCGCCGTTCTCGGGGACCTGGTCGAGCTCGACGATTGCTTGCGGCGTGCCGTCATCGAGGTCACGCAACGAGGTCCAGGCGGCTGCGCCGACCGTGGCCGCGGCGAAGACGCCGGAACCGGCGACGAGGTAGCGGGTGAACGCCCGGCGGGTGACCGCCTCCTCGCCTGCGGCGGTGTGCGGGAAGTCGTTCAGCCAGACGGGGGTGCCGGCGTCCTGTTCGTCGGGTCCCGGTTGTGGCGATGTGGACATCGGCGTCTCCTCTCCTACCCGGCTCCGAGCCCGAACGGGTCGTCCTGCCACCGCTCGCGCACAGTCATTGTCGCGACGTCCAACGGGCCCCGGTTGCGGTCGTTGACGACGGTGGCGACGTGTGTCCGGACGTCCTGGTTGCCGAATCGGAAGTCGTTCGTCAGCTGCCCCGGCCGTCGCTCGGCGAACTCCTCGGGTGTGCCGTACCAGAGCGCCTCGGACGGACAGACGGACGCACACATCGGGGCGAGCCCCTGCGACGTGCGGTCGAAGCACATGTCGCATTTCATCATCTGGTCGGGTTCAGGGAAGTAGCGCGGCACCCCGAACGGGCAGGCGAGGACACAATTCGAACAGCCGATGCAGCGGGGCTTGAGCGCCGATTGCACCACTCCCGCTTCGTTCTGTTTGATCGCGTCGGCCGGGCATACCTTGGCGCAGGTCGGGTCCTCGCAGTGCATGCACACCATCGGTGCAGTCTGGGTCGAGACGCCCGGGTCGACCGGCTCGAGATGGATCAACGAGGTGCCGCGGTGGGTGCCGCACTCCGCGCACGCGTGCACACAAGCCTCGCAGCCGATACAGCGGCTCTGGTCGATGACGAACATCTGGCCGCCGATCATCGTCCATCCTCCGGATTCTCGCCGTCGTGGAGTCGGGTGTCTCGACTGTCGGTGATCGTGACCGCCGTCGTGCCTGCCGCCTTCTCCACCCGCACGGCGGACACCTTGTACTCCGGGATCTTGGAGATCGGGTCGAGCGCCCGATTCGTGAGCGTGTTGGCCGCCTTGTCGCCGGGCCAGTGATAGGGGATGAACACGGTGTCGGGGCGGATCGACTCGACCACCTTGGCCGGCACCGTGATCGAACCCCGTCGGGACGTGACGGACACCGGATCGCCGGACTCGATGCCGAGCTGGGTCGCGAGGCGGGGGTGGATCTCGCACAACGGTTCGGGGTACTGGTCGACGAGCTGGCCGATACGCCGCGTCTGCGCGCCCGACAGGTATTGCGAGACGACCCGGCCGGTGGTCAACCAGATCGGGTAGTCGTCGTCGACCACCTCTGCCGGGTCGCGGTAACGGATGGGGAAGAACTTCGCCCTGCCGTCCGGATGGAAGAACCTGCCACCTTCGAAGAGGCGGGGGGTGCCCGGATGGCCGGGTTCGGGGCAGGGCCAGAAGATGCCCTGTTCGGCGACGATCCGGTCCCAGGTCATCCCGGCGTAATCCGCGCTGCCGCCGGCCGATGCCCGGCACATCTCGTCGAACAGGTCCTCGGTGCCGCCGAAGTCGAAATAGTGCCCCTTGCCGAGCCGTCGGGCGAGGTCCTGGAGGATGGCCCAATCTCGACGGGCCCGGCCCGGTGGGTCGACCGCCGCATTGATCTTGACGCACCGGCCCTCGACCGTGGTGACCGTGCCCTCGTCCTCTTCGTGCAGGCTGCCGGGCAGCACGATGTCGGCGTGGTGAGCCGTCTCCGACAGGAAGAAGTCGATCACCGCGTAGAACTCCAGCTTGTCGAGCGCTTCGCGGGTGAACGCCGTGTCAGGCAGCGAGACCAACGGATTGAAGCAGATCGAGAGCAGGCCTTTGATCTCCCCGTCGTGAATCGCCTCGACGATCTCCTCGGCGGTGATGCCTTTCCCGGGGATCTCGTCGACATCGCAACCCCACACGTCGGCGACGTGGGCCCGGTGTTCGGGATTCGTGATGTCACGATTGCCCGGGAGCTGATCGCACTTGTGACCGTGCTCTCGCCCGCCCTGACCGTTGCCCTGGCCGGTGATGGTGCACACGCCGCATCCCGGTCGCCCGTACTTCCCCGTCGCCAGACCGAGGTTGATGCAGGCGTTGACGTTCTCCACACCCTTCGTGTGATGTTCGATGCCTCGGGCGTGCAACAACATGCCCGTGGCGGATGTGCCCCAGAGCCGGGCAGCTTCGATGATCCGGTCGGCCGGCACCCCCGTCACCTCCTGGGCCCACTGGGGCGTGTGGTCGGCGACGGCCGAGGCGGCTTCGTCGAAGCCGTTGGTGTGGGCGCCGATGTAGGCGTGGTCGAGCCAGTCGTTCTCGATCAGGACGTGGAGAATCGCGCCGAAGAGCGCCGAATCGGTGCCGGGCCGCAGACCGAGGAACACGTCGGCGGTGCGAGCCAACGGGGTGACGCGAGGATCGGCGACGATGAGCTTCGCCCCGCGGTCGCGCGCCCGCCAGATGTAGCTGGTGGTGATGGGGGCACACTCGGCCACGTTCGCGCCGGCCACGATGATCACATCGGCGAGGGGGATGTCGGACCACGGGTTGGGGGCGCGATCCACCCCCAGAGCCCGCTTCGACGCGGCGCCGGCCGAAACCATGCACAGCCGACCGTTGTAGTCGAGGTTGGCCGTGCCCAGGGCGAGCCGGGCGAACTTGCCGATGAGATAGGACTTCTCGTTGGTAAGGGAGACGCCCGACAACATGGCGAAGGCGTCGGGGCCGAACTGTTCGCCGATGCGACGCACCTCGGCCACCGTGCGATCGAGGGCATGGTCCCAGGAGACCGGTCGGAACCCGCCGGCCGCCGAAGGGTCACGTTCGAGCGGCTCCAGCAGGCGGTCGGGATGGCTGCCCTGAAGGTAGCGCTTCACCCCTTTGGGACAGAGCTTTCCCTCATTGAACGGGAAGTCGTATCGCGGCTCGAACCCGACGACCTCGTTGTCGGCGACCTTGAGCTTGATGCCGCACTGCTGGCCGCAGAAGCAACAGTGGGTGTCGACCACCCGGTCGATCTTCAGCCCGGCGTCCCATCCCCCCGGAGGGGCCTCGTTGAGGTGGGGGCCGAATCGCTCGATCAGCTGCTGTTCGCTCGAGGGTGGCCGGGCCATCAGCCGAATCCGTCCACTCTGCTCGTCTGGGTCAACGCCACATCGCGGCGGCGGCAGCGCGGACAGGTGTCCTGCCAGTTCCCGCCCGGACGATCCGCCGTCTCGGGGATGGAGTAGTCGAACCCGACCTGCGGCAGCACGAGCTTGAGATCGTCCATCTGCAGCTGCGAAGCGAACCCCTCGCCACAACGACGACAGGTCTGCGCCTCCCCCTCCTCGGCTTCTCGTCGGTAGAAGTGCACACCGATGTTCGCGGGGCGCTGGAAGATGTGGAACAGCTTGCCGAACGGGATGTACATCAGCCCGAGGATCACCGTAAGGGCGTGCACCGTGTTCAAGAAGACGTAGCCCCGGCCTTCGAGCCAGAGGCTCGACGCGGTGAGGAACAGGCCAGTGACCGACACCGCGAACAGTCCGGCGAGGGCCGCGAAGTCACCGGCGCGCTCCACCGCGATTGCGCCAGGGTCGTTGAGCCGCCGGTAGAGGAACACGACGACGCCGGCGATGACCAACACAGCCGAGATGTTGAGGAGGTGGAACACCACGAACCCGAGAAGGCTCCGAGAGCCGAAGTCCATCGTGCCGATGTCGAAGACGTAGGCCCGATAGCGCTCGGAGTCCTGACCGACCGACTCGAAATGCAGCCACCCGAACGTCAGCGGAAAGGTCACCAGCCCGGCGAGGATGCATCCCCAGAACACCAGCTGGTGAGCCATCCACCGGCTGGTCGAGCGATGACGGATGAACCGCTGGCCGGCCAGGTTCGTGGCGACGAGCCCGCCGAGTGCCGCAGTGTTGGAGGCTCGCTTGCCGCGGCGGGTGAGGGCCTGCCATCCGCGCCGGTTCAGCAACCTCGTCGGTGGCCGTTGCAGCCAGACGCGGTACCGGTAGACCACAGCGAAGGTCGCCAACAGCACGCCGAGGAGATAGCCCGACAGCGCAGCGTCGAACCAGCGCATCCCGCCGGACCCGAAGTAGACGCCGACCAGCAGGAGCGACACCGCCGCGAGACCCCAGGCGACCGAGCCGGCGTCGACCTCGTCGTCGAGCAGCGAGGATCGGCCGGCACGGTGGGTCGGTTTCGCCGGCGAGTCCGCCACGGTGGTCATCAGCCTCCACCTTCGCGCAATTGCCGACGGAGTTCTCGTTCCTCCGCCCATCGCTCGGTCTCGTCGCGCACGACGGCGGCGATCCCCGTCACGGCGCCCGTCGCGTTCTTCATCAGGCTGACGGTGAACGCGATGGAGCGGCGCTCACCATCGGCGTGCAGCGACGGCACCCGCAGCAGATCACCGCCGTAGCGGGTCTCGCCGCTGGCCATCACCCGCTCGTAGCCGTCCCAATGGGCGCGACGTTGCTTCTCGGGGATGATGAGGTCCAGGGACTCGCCGAGCGCTTCGCTCGCCGGCCAACCGAAGATCCGCTCGGCGGCATCGTTCCAGTAGACGATCACACCATCGGGATCACAGATGATCACGGCATCGGCGAGTCCGTGGACGAGTTGCCCGAGCGTTCGGTCGTCAGGCCAGGGTTCAGGGTTCATCAGGATCCTCCTTCTCGGGCCGCGGTGTGATGCCGAGCGGGCCGCGTCGTCGATGCACGCTGAGATACACGATCCCGGTGTCCTCGGCCACGATCGACCGCATCGATCCCTTCGGGACCAGGGCAAGATGGTCGGGGCCCAGCCGCCGCCGCCGACCGTCCACCACGAGTTCGCCGTCACCGCCTCGGACGACGATCAGCACGTCGACCTCACGGTTCACATGGGCACCGATCTCCTCGCCGGCGTCGAGCCGGACGAGATTGGCGTCCAGGTCACCGCCGTGGGGCAGGCTCCACACCGCCCCGCCCGAGCGCGAGGGTTCCGCTCCGAGATCTACGACCAGCGCGTCCTCACCGGCGTCGTCGTCGAGGAGGTGAGCCCAGCATGGCGGGTCGCCGCCGAGCTCGCCGCCACTCATCGGGCCGCCGCGGTCAACGCGTTCTCGGCCTCGAGCACCATCGGGAACAGCTCGTTGTTCTCCTTGTGGACGTGGATGTGGGTGTCCGCTTCGAGCTCGGCGAGTCCGGAGTAGAGGGCGTGATAGCTGCCGCAGCCATCGTCGGGAACCCGGTACTGACCGGTGGCGGCCCGGATCGCGGCCAGGAGGTCACCAACTCGATCGTGGTCGTCCAGCATCACCCGCACGGGGTTGGCCAACGAGCCGCAGTGAAATGCCGGTGCGGTCGTGGCCGCCGCGAGCTCCCGGATCATGGGGAACAGCACCTGCTCCTCCTTGCCGAGGTGTGGCTCCAGATCCGCGCGTATCTCGCGGACGAGAGAAACGACCTCGACCAGCTCCGGATGGTTCGCTCCGTGCACGCCGGCAACCTTGTCGGCCAACGCGGCGAGCCGCGGTAACGCGACACGCAGGTAGGCGTGGTGGGTCGATTCGAGATGGTCGACCAGTCCCGCCATGCCTTCCCACTCGGGTTCGGCTCCGGCCACCGTCGTCGGAACGGTCGCGGCCAACTCGGCCGTGACGGCTTCCAGATCGAGTCCGGCCTCGAAGACCGCCTCGTCGAGGCGCTGTTGTCCGCCGCAGCAGAAATCGAGACCGAGCGCGTCGAGGGGTGCGGCGAACTCGGGGTGGGTGGTGACCAGTTCGGCCAGTGTGAGGTGGGAATCGATGGTCGACATCAGGACGGCTCCTTGGTTCGGGGGTCAGCTCAGGGCGAGGGCGGTGGTGAGGATCACGGCCATGCCGAAGATCATCTGTTGCGTACCGATCACCGCCGGGGGCTTGGGCGCCAGGCGGAGGGCCACCAGATTGACGCCGATCAGCACCACGATTGTGACGAGCGCAGCGGTCGGCAAGAGATCGAACGCCCAGCCGACCGTCGTCGCCGCGGCCGCGGCGAGTTGGGCGGCGTCGCTGTGCCAGTTCGGCGCGCCGGACGATCTCGTCCGCAGGACCTGGGTGCGCACGTAGGGGATGGCGGCCGCAGATCGGGCCGCGATCACGACCCACAGGCCCCATGCCACACGTGTCGACGCGCCATCGGCGAGGGCGATCGCTGTCGCGACGGACCCGATGCCGATCGATCCGGCCAACTCGGGGATGAGGCGGCGACCGCGGCTGCGCATGTCGAACCACAACTCCAGTGCGACCAGCGGCGCAGCCACCGCGAGCGGCAGCCAGAACGGTTCGGCCGCGAACGCGGCATACCCCACGAAGCCGGCGAGGAGCAGCACCTCGACGGCGGCGATCTGCGCCGCGAGCCGGGTCCGGGGAAGCCAGCGCCTGCGGAAGCGGTCGACCAGGACGAGCTTCAGCGGCGTGCGGGCGAGGAAAGCGACCATGGCGGCGACACCCAACGCCACTCCCGGCCACGACCACGCCACGAGGAGACCGAGCAACGCCGGCTCGGCTGTCAGACTCCAACCACCGTGTTCGGTCGGCAGGGCGACCGACTTCCACGAGACACGGCCCGGGCGACTGGGGGGATCGGACGTCGTCGCCAGAGATTCGGGCGCGCTGGACTCGGTCGTGGTCATGACGTGAGCACCGAGGCCTCGGCGACCGACACGGCCTCCAGCTGGCTCAACAGCTGGGCCCGGGCCCGCAGCCAGGGGAAGTGCAGCGCGCAGGTCCCACCCTCGTTGCAGCGGCGGTCGGCGAGCACACACCGGCCCGAGTCCGTGGGGCCCTCGATCGTCTCGATCACGTCCAGCACCGTGACCTGGTCGAGATCCGCGGTCAGGGAGTATCCCCCGGCCGGACCGGGGTCGGAACGCACCCACCCCGCCCGCACCAACGGCGTCAACACCTGCGAGACGAACCCGGGTGTGGATCCGACCGCCTCGGCCAGGGCCGGACCCTTCAGCCGGTCGGGGCTCGTCGCGAGCGCGTGCAACGAGCGCACTGCGAGATCGCTCTTCCGGGTAACTTCTAGTCGCATACTATGAGACTACTCCGATCGGTTCTGAAGGCAAGCAGCCGGGCCGATTGATTCCGATCAGCGGTTCTGGTCGCGGCGCGACGGCGAGCAACGTTGAGGCCAGCCGCGCCGACTCCACCCTCGGGAACCACGTTTGCCTACAACTTCCAGTCCCATACTATGAGACTGCTCCCCAGCCCGGAAGGCAATGCCGATGCAAGGAGACCCGACGTCGACGCTGACCATTGTCAGGACGAATACGATCCTGTACTGCGACCGGTGGGCCGACACCGTTGCCTTCTATGCCGACACGCTGGGCCTGAGCGTCACCCACCGAACCGACTGGTTCGTCGAGGTGTCGCTCGGGGACGCCGCCCACCTCAGCCTCGCCGATGCCGCCCGGGCCAGCATCGAGGCCGGTCACGGCGCAGGCATCACGCTCAGCTGGCAGGTTCCCGATCTCGCAGCCGCCCGCGCGACGCTCCGCAAGATCGAAATCCCCGTCAGCGACATCGCCCGGCGATGGGGCACCGACTATGTCGAGTTCCATGACCCCGAGGGCAACCGCATCGAACTCTGGAGCCTCACGACATGAGCACGCCCGACCTCGACACCGTCGGCCAGATCGCCGAGATGGTCCGCCGCTTCTACGGGGACGTCGATCGGGACGATCTTCTGGGGCCCGTCTTCAACGACGTTGCTCGGGTCGACTGGGACGACCATCTCCCCAAGATCACCGCCTTCTGGGTCCGCGCCCTCCTCGGACTCGAGGGCTACACCGGCAATCCCTTCGCCCGCCACGCCACCGTCCACTCGGTCGCTCCCCTCTCCACCGACCACTTCGCCCGCTGGCTCACGTTGTTCGAACACACGCTCGACGCCGGGTGGGTCGGGCCCAACACCGACCGGGCCCGCACGTTGGCCCGCAACGTCGCGCGCGTCCATGCCAGCCAGCTCGGCGTGTGCGACTCCCTTGAGGACCCGGTTGCCTGATCGAGCATGCCGCCGGACCCACCACCACCCGAGGAGAGCGTGGCCGGCGACGACGCTGACCCCCTCATTCGATCAACCCCGGTCCGATGGCGCCGCGCTCACGCGCACCGGACGAGCACGGCCACCCACGACCACTGCCGTGGCTAGTTGTGACGACCGGGGACGTTGTCCCTGGGTTGATGGGGTGGGGTGATCCACCGATGGGTTGAGCCCTCCGAGTGAGGCTGTGGGTGTTCCACCACTCACATCTCAACCGGAGGGCTCTATGAGTCACGCTAGAACCCAGCACCCGAACGCGGTGATGACCCCGAATGGTCGGCGCCGAATGGTCGGCTGTGTGCTTGAAGAGGGCTGGTCGATCGAGGCGACTGCGCAGCGGTTCCAGGTCGACGCGAAGACGGTGCGCAAATGGCGCGACCGGTTCCTGACCGAAGGACCCGGTGGTCTGCGGGACCGTTCATCGCGACCTCACCGATCACCGAACAAAACGTCCCCGCGGGGACGTCGTGAAGTGATCCGTCTTCGCAAGAAGCGGCGGTGGGGCGCCGATCACATAGCGCATGAGACGGGTCTGGCCGCGTCAACGGTGCAGAACATCCTGCGAGCTGAGGGGCTGGGCCGACTCGATCGAGGCGACCGAGCCAGCGCCGAACCGGTCATTCGCTATCAACGCGACCGGCCAGGCGAGCTCATCCACGTCGACATCAAGAAGATCGCCGCGATCCCCGACGGCGGCGGCTGGCGCATCCACGGCCGAGGCAACGACACCACTCGCGGCCATTCCGGCGTCGGTTACCGCTACATCCACTCCGCCATCGATGACCGCACCCGGCTCGTCTACTCCGAGATCCACGACGACGAACAAGCCCTCACCGCCGCCGAGTTCTGGCTGCGCGCCAACCACTGGTTCAACCGCGCCGGCATCGAATGCGAACGCGTCATCACCGACAACGGACCCTGCTACCGCTCACAGCTCTGGCACACCGCATGCGACACCACCGGCACCACGGTGAAGAAGACGCGCCCAAGGCGACCGCAAACCAACGGCAAGATCGAACGCTTCCACCGCATCCTGCTCGAGGAATGGGCCTACATCCGGCCCTGGACCTCAGAGACCCAACGCGCCACCTACTACCGCGGGTTCATCCACTTCTACAATCACCACCGATCCCACGGAGCACTCGGCTGGGCAACCCCAGCCTCAAACCTCAGGGACAACCTCCCCGCGGAGCACAGCTAGTCAGCCGTTGGCGGTGTTGGTGAGGTGGACGCAGCACGTGTCGGGATCCGGTTGGAGCACGGCGTTGAAGCCTCCGACGTTCGCCTCGGTCAGCGCGGCGTCGATGAGGAGATGGTTCATGCCGCAGATGAGATCGGTCTGTCGCTGCGCGAGCTGATGGAACGGACAGTTGCGGAGGCGCACGACGCCATCGTCTTGTTGCTCCGGCTCGAAGCCGTGTTCGCGAAGCACGTCGAGCACGACGGCCCTGCCCGCGCCTGACGACCCGGTCTCGTCGACACGCTGTCGGATCGCAGCCCCGAGTTGGCGGCCGGCCGCGCGTGCTGCCGCCGCCACGGTGTCGGAGACATCACGGCCCGACGTCTGGGCCTCGACGATCGCGTCGGCGAGGATGCGGCCGGCGTACTCGTAGTGGCGCGGCGGGAGCGTGACGCTGAAGTCCCTGCGGGTGCGGCGGTAGACCTTCGCGGGTCGACCGGCGCCCGGCCCGGTGCGGCCGCTCAGGCGCTGGTAGTCGACCTCCAGGAGACCGTCGAGTGCCAGGCGATCGAGGTGATGGGCCGACAGACCCCGCTGGAGACCGGTGGCATCAGCCGCTTCGTCGCGGCCGACCCAGGTGCCCGCGGCAACCACATAGTCGTAGAGCGCCCGCCGTTTCGGCTCAGCCAACGCTCGCAGCGCGAACAGCGGATCGACGTCATCGGTGTGTTCGTTCACCCCGCCAGCGTAGCTTCTAATACGAAGATTTACTTGCTTTACATTTCCGACCCGCCTACTATCACAAACAGTCACTTGTTATAGAGAGGATTCGCCATGAGTACCCCGACCATCACCAGCAACGAACGCGGCGGGAACGCCGCCGATCACGCCCGCCCGCCCGAGCGGAGCCGGGCGCTGAGCGATCCGGCCTATCAGGCGTTCTGGTTGCTCCGACTCGGGTTCATCGTCGCCCCGATCGCGTTCGGACTCGACAAGTTCGCCCACGTGCTCGTCGACTGGGACGTGTACCTCGCGCCGGAGTTCGCCGACCTGTTCAACGCCGATGCGCACACCCTCATGTACGTCGTCGGTGCGATCGAGATCGTCGCCGGACTCGTCGTGGCCCTGCGACCGCGATTCGGCGGCTACCTCGTCGCGGCATGGCTCGGCGGCATCATCGTCAACCTGTTGATGCTGGCCGACCACTACGACGTCGCGCTGCGGGACTTCGGCCTCCTGCTCGCCGCCCTCACCCTGGCTCGCCTGGCTCAGGCGTTCCCCGCGGCTGCTCGGCGCTGAGCCCGCACCGACGAGGGAGCAGCTCCGACGATGCCCACCGCATTCGTCCTCTCCGGGGGTGGCAGTCTCGGCGCCGTGCAGGTCGGCATGCTGGCCGCCCTCCACGAGCAACGGATCCGCCCCGACTTCCTCGTCGGAACGTCGGCCGGCGCGCTGAACGCCGCCTATGTGGCCGCCGAGGGGTTCACCCCCTCGGCGATCGACCGACTCGGAGCCATCTGGCGCAACCTCGATCGATCGAGCGTGTTCCCGCTCTCGCCGCTCCGGCACGCGCTCGCGCTGGCCGGGCGACGGGCATCGCTCTGCTCCGCAGGACCACTGCGCCGCCTGATCGACACCCAGTTGCGGATCCGCCACCTCGAGGACGCGGCACTGCCCATCCATGTCATCGCGACCGACGTACTGAGCGGCGAAGAAGTCTTGCTGTCCACCGGTGACGCGGTGTCCGCTGTGCTGGCGAGTGCGGCGCTGCCCGCAGTGTTTCCGCCAGTCGAACGGGAAGGGCGCACGCTCATGGACGGCGGGGTGGCCGACAACACCGCCGTGTCCCAGGCCGTGGCGTTGGGTGCCGACCGCGTGGTCATCGTCCCGGCGGGATTCGCGTGCGCCCTGGACCATGCACCGAGATCGCCGCTCACGGCCGCGACGCATGCCCTCACCCTGATGCTCGAGCAGCGGCTCATCGTCGAGGTCGCTCAGTTGTCGGACCGGGTCGAGATGATCGTCGTCCCTCCCCTGTGCCCGCTCACCGTGAGTTCGACGGACTTCGGCCACGCCGACGAACTGATCACCCGCGCTCAGTTCGTCACCCGCGACTGGTTCGAGAGCGGCAACCACCACCTTCCTGATCCGGAGCGGTTCCTCTCCCTGCACCGCCATCACGCGCCGAAGAGCGACGCCAACGCCTGAGGCCCTCCCCTCTCGTTCTGGCGTTGGAACCTTGCGTTCTGGGTGAACGGAGGGCTGGAATTCGCCCCCGTTCACCCAGAACGCAAGGGGGGGAGAACGCAAGGGGGGAGGGTCAGAGGGCGGCGTACTCGCAGGCGACCTGGGCGCCGAGGCGGGCGTTGTTGTCGACGAGCGCGATGTTCGCGGTGAGGCTCGCCCCTGCGGTGATCTCGACGATGCGGCCGAGCAGGAAGGGGGTGGCATCCTTGCCGTGGATGCCGTTCGCCTCCATGTCGACCAGCGCCTGCTCGATGATCACGCCGATCTCCTCGGCCGGGATCTCGTCGGCGACCGGGATCGGGTTCACGATCGCCACGCCGCCGTCGAGGCCGAGCCGCCACTTGGCCGCCATGAGCGCGGCAAGATCGGCGGGCGAATCGAGGGTCATCGGTGCCGCGTGGCCGCTGGCTCGCGAGAAGAACGCCGGGAACTCGTCGGTACCGAAGGCCACCACCGGCACCGCCAGCGTCTCGAGTGCCTCCAGGGTGAGGCCGATGTCGAGGATCGACTTCACGCCGGCCGACACCACGGCGACGTTCGTCCGCGACAGCTCGGTCAGATCGGCGCTGACGTCGTAGGTCCGCTCGGCGCCGCGGTGCACGCCGCCCAGGCCGCCGGTCACGAACACCGAGATGCCGGCGAGCGCCGCGAGCCGCATGGTGGAGGCCACGGTCGTGGCGCCATGGATGCCCCGGGCGATCGCATAGGGCAGGTCACGGGTGCTGACCTTGGCGACGTCGGCGCTCGTGGCGAGGAGGTGCAGGTCGTCGGCGGACAGCCCGATCCGGGGCCGCCCGTCGAGCACGGCGATCGTCGCGGGGACGGCACCGCCGGCGCGGATGATCCGCTCGACCTCGGTGGCCATCTCGACGTTCTGGGGGAACGGCATGCCGTGGCTGATGATGGTGCTCTCGAGCGCGACGACCGGCGCGCCGTCCTTCAGGGCTGCGGCCACCTCGTCGGCGATCACGAGGTCGGGGTGGGGGCCGGCGATCGGGATGTTCATTCGTTCGCATCTCCCGGCTCGTCGACCTGGTTGCCCCGAGCGATCCGGCGCGCGTCCAGCAGATCGGTGACCTGCGCCGCGGTCAGGTCGAACGCGAGCGCGGCCTCCCGCAGTGACAGGTCATCCCGCTCGGCCAGGGCGACGATCTCGCTCGCCACGTCGTACCCCACGATCGGATTCAGCGCCGTCGCCGATGCCAGTGTGTGGTCGGCCAGCCATTCCAGCCGCGCCGGGTTGGCCACGATCCCGTCGACGCAGCGCGACGCGAGAATGCTCGACGCGCTCGACAGGATCCGCATCGAGCCCAACAGGTTCCGGGCGATCAGGGGAACGCGGGCGTTGAGCTGGAAGTTCCCCTGCATGCCCCCGATCGAGATGGCGGTGTCGTTGCCGATCACCTGGGCCGCCACCTGGAGCACCACCTCGGGAATCACCGGGTTCACCTTGCCCGGCATGATCGATGACCCCTTCTGGAGCTCGGGCAGCGTGATCTCGCCGAGCCCGGCGCGCGGCCCGCTCGCCAGGAGGGCGAGATCGTTCGCGATCTTGGTCAGCGAGACGGCCACGACCTTGAGCGCGCCGGAGAGCTCGACCAGCGAATCCCGGCTGCTCTGCGCCTCGAACCGATCGGCCGGTTCGGTCGACTCGATCCCCGTCCGGGTCGCCAGTGTCTCTCGCACCCGGGCGGCGAAATCAGGATGGGTGTTGAGCCCGGTGCCGACGGCGGTGCCGCCCAACGGGACCGCGGCCACGCGCGAGAGCACGGCCTCGACCCGGTCGATGCCGAGCCGGATCTGTTGGGCGAACGCCCCGAACTCCTGCCCGAGGGTGATGGGCACGGCGTCCATGAGATGGGTCCGCCCGGCCTTGGCGAGATCGCCGAACTCCGCCGACTTCGCGGCGAGCGATCGCTCGAGCGAACGCAAGGCCGGAATCAGTTCCGTCGTCGCCGCGTCCACTGCGGCGAGATGCACGGCGGTCGGGAACACGTCGTTCGAGCTCTGCCCCAGATTGACGTGGTCGTTCGGGTGCACGTCCGGCCCGGCGAGCGTTGCGATCACCTCGTTGACGTTCATGTTCGTCGACGTGCCCGACCCGGTCTGGAAGACGTCGACGGGGAACTGGTCGTCGTGGTGCCCGGCGCTGATCTCGTCAGCCGCGGCGGACACCCGCCGCGCGATGTCGCCGTCCAGCAGGCCCAACTCGGCGTTGACGGTCGCGGCGGCGGACTTCAGGCGCCCGAGCCAGCGGACGACCGCCGTCGGCACCGACTCCCCCGAGATGGGGAAGTTGTTGATCGCCTTTCGCGTTTCGCCGCCCCAGAGTTCCGACATCGCGTCTCCTCCCGATCAACGCCCACCGGTTCGCTCCGCGGGCGTCACCGGCGCCGAGCGCGTCCGACGGACCGCGTGGACGACAGCCCACACGCACAGGGTGACCACCGAGAGCGCCGCGGCGAGCGACCAGCGCCACCAGTCGGCGAGTTCCGGCCCGGGCGTCTCGCTCGACAGGGCGACCTCGACGACCAGCACCACCACGAACACCGCTCCCGCCGCCGACCACACCTTCCAGCGGCCGATCCGCCGAGCGAGGAGGGCGATCTCCTCGAGGATCAGGCGCCACAACGGGGCCCGGCACGGAAGCGGCCGGTGTTGGTCCTCGACCAGTGCGTCTCTCGCACTACGGGCGCCGGACCAGAAGACGTTCACGGGGCGACACTACCAAGGCGCCGCCGACGGCCGATCCGCCCGAAGCGGCGTCCTCGGCGGCGCGGCCTGACAATGCACCGAAACGGCACCAGAATGGGACCGGATCGGCCGCTCGACGCCGACCAGAACAGGAACCATGGAAACCACCTTGATGGTCTGGATCGATCAGGACCTCTGCACCGGCGACGGCATCTGTTCGGAGATCTGTCCCGATGTGTTCGAGGCGCGCGACGACGGTCTGTGGGTCGTGAAGGAGGAAGCCGCCCACTTCGACAAGCGGATCGTGTTCGACGGCGAGTCCGGCGAGGGGCACGGCCCCGACATGGCGGCGGGGGTCGCGCGGGTTCCGGACGCGCTCATCGGCGATGCCGTCGAGGCCGCGGAGGAATGCCCCGGCGAGTGCATCATGCTCGAACCGTTCAACCAGGCGTCGATCGACGCCCGCGGCGTCTGAGCACGCCAGGAGGTGGCTCGATGGCACCGATGGAGACACTGAGCCAGGCAATCGACCGACTGCGCGACGCCGGGTACCACATCGACTATCGCGCCAACGACCAGCAGCTCCTGGAGTGCGACGAATGCGGCGCGGTCTACGAGCCGTCGGCGATGCACGTCGACGAGATCGTCCGGTTCGAGGGCGCGAGTGACCCCGGCGATGAAGCCATCCTCTATGCGCTCGACGCCGGCGGCGGGCACCGGGGTCTCTACGCCGCCGCCTACGGAGCCGCGGTGTCGGCCGACGACATCGCCGTCATCCGTTCGCTGCCGACCTGACTCGTTCGTCCGTCAGCGCCCACCGTGGCGTCGTTTCTCCGCGCTTGACCTTCTAGTTGGATGGAAGGTGTACAACCGGGAGACAACGGCGACGAGACCCATCGGGCGGTGAGCGACATGAACGACCACGACCACCACGATCACCATCACCACGACCGCCATGCCGGACACGATCCGGACGTGTTCCGACGTCTGTTCTGGCGGAACCTCGCGCTGGCCGTGCCCGTGCTGGTGTTCTCCGTTCAGATCCAGGAATGGTTCGGCTACGAGATCGACGCGCCGTGGGCATCGTGGATACCTCCGCTGATCGGCACCGTCATCTACGTCCAGGGCGGCCGACCCTTCCTCACCGGTGGCGTCGCGGAGCTCCGGAACCGGCAGCCGGGGATGATGCTCCTGATCTCGTTGGCGATCACGGTCGCCTACGGGTCGTCGCTGGCGTCGTCGCTCGGCTGGGGCGAGCTCGATTTCTGGTGGGAACTCGCCGCCCTCATCGTCGTCATGCTGCTGGGCCATTGGCAGGAGATGAAGGCGATCGGTCAGGCCCAGGGCGCGCTCGCCGCGCTCGCGGCACTGCTACCGGATCGAGCGGAGCGGGTGTCCGACGACGCGGTCGAGGAGGTGGCGATCGCCGACCTGGTCGTCGACGACGTCGTCCTCGTTCGGCCCGGATCCCGGGTGCCGGCCGACGGGATCATCGTCGACGGCCGCGCTGCGCTCGACGAGTCCATGATCACCGGCGAGTCCCGACCCGCCGCCCGCGGCGAGGGAGACCGAGTCGTGGCCGGCACGGTGTCGACGGACTCGTCGATACGCGTCCGCATCGACGCGGTGGGTGACGACACCGCCCTGGCCGGCATCCAGCGGCTCGTCGCCGACGCACAGTCCTCCCAATCCCGCACCCAGGCCCTCGCCGATCGCGCCGCGGCGGCGCTCTTCTATCTCGCCGCCGGCTCCGCCGTGGTGACCTTCGCCGCATGGCTCGTGGCCGGCGACCCCGCCGAGGGTGTGATCCGAACCGTCACCGTTCTGGTCATCGCCTGCCCCCATGCGCTCGGACTCGCGATCCCGCTGGTGATCGCCATCTCGACGGCGACATCGGCACGGGCCGGCATCCTGGTCAAGAACCGGCTGGCGCTGGAGCGGATGCGCACGGTCGACGCCATCCTGTTCGACAAGACGGGCACGTTGACCAAGGGCAACCACGCGGTCGTCGACCACGCGGCAGCCGACGGCTGGAGCGCAGAGCAGGTCCTGGCCCTGGCGGCTGCGGTGGAGATCGAGAGCGAGCACCCGATCGCGCGAGCCATCATCACGGCGGGGCCCGCCCGCGAAGACCTGCCGGCAGCCACCGACCTCACCGCGTCGAGCGGGCGCGGCGTGCGGGGAATGGTCGACGGCCACGAGATCCAGGTCGGGGGACCGGCACTGCTCGAGTCGTCCGGCGCTCCCGAACCCCCGGAGCTCGGCCCGACCCTCATCCGATGGCGAAACGACGGCGGCTCCGTCCTCTACGTCCTGGACGACGGCCGCGTCGCCGGCGCGCTGACCCTCGCCGACGAGATCCGGCCCGAGTCGCGGATCGCGATCGAGACGCTGCATCGACAGGGCAAACGCGTCGTGCTCATCACCGGCGACGCCCGACAGGTGGCCGACGGCGTTGCCGCCCAGCTCGAGATCGACGAGGTGTTCGCCGAAGTCCTGCCCCAGGACAAGGACTCCAAGGTCGCCGAGCTCCAGAGCCGCGGATTGACCGTCGCCATGGTGGGCGACGGCGTCAACGACGCCCCCGCGCTCGCCCGAGCCGACGTCGGGATCGCGATCGGCGCCGGAACCGACGTCGCGATCGAATCGGCCGGTGTCGTGCTCGCCTCCAACGACCCACGCGGGGTCACCGGGGTCATCGACCTCTCGACCGCCAGCTACCGCAAGATGGTCCAGAACCTGGTCTGGGCGACCGCCTACAACCTGCTCGCCATCCCCATCGCCGCCGGCGCATTCTCGTTCGCCGGAATCAGCTTGCCCCCGGCGGCGGCTGCCCTCGCGATGAGCGCCTCCACGATCGTCGTCGCGGCCAACGCGCAGCTTCTCCGCCGACTCGACCTCCGACCCGCGTAGCCGTCGTCTACTCGGCCGCGCCGGTCTGGGCGGCGAGATCGTGGGGACCCGCCGCCAGATAGCCCGCCGCCGCCCGGATCGCGCGACCCCACGGCTCGAGCAACGCGATCAGTTCGTCGATGTCGTCGCCGAGCACGTCGAGCACCGGGACCATCTGCTCATCGGTTCGGCGCTCGATCTCCTCGCGTCGCTCACGTCCCCGGTCGGTGAACCGCCCGTCGGCGTCGATGTCGCCGCTCGAACGGAGCGCGTCGAACGCGGTGTCGAAGTCGGCGTCGGCCCACCCGCGGGTGCGCGCGTAGCTGCGCATCGGCAGCCCCCAGTAGAGCTCCGTCAGCAGCCCGATCTGAACCGCATCGAGACCGGCGCTCACCCACGCAGCCGTATGACTGTCGCCCCGGAACTCCCGCAGCAGGTCGCCGCGGCGCCACACCGTCCCCAGCGGATGGTCGGGGTCGGCGAGACCCACGAGGCCTGCGGCCAGCGGGCGGCCACCGATCCGCAGGTCGTTCGTCGCCCGGAGGAGAAGGACCTCCACGCGCTCGCGGCCGACCGGGTCCGGGCCGAGGATCCGCTCGAGCTGGTCGAGCGCCCCGGCGTCGCGGGCCTCACAGATCGTGTCCGCGTCGGTGAGTGACCAGCCCCGCTCGACGGCGGGGATCACGACACGAGGGTCGAAGACCCCGAACGCGGACGCCACGACCTCGCCGCGCACCTGCCCCATCACCGACCCCCGGCTCGTGAAGTACGCCGGGCCATCGGGCAGCGCCACGCCGTTCGCCTCGCCCGGCGACGGATCGAAGCCGAGCAGCCCGTACCGGGCATGACATTCCGGAGAGAAGTAGACCTGCCCGATCACCGGTTCGAGCGCCGCTCCCAACCGCCGCGCGCGCGCCGCCTCTCCCGTGGCGGGCATGGTCAGATCACGACCGGCGGCAGGAGGCAGGTGGCGAGCGGGACGTCGATCGGGTCACCGTTCAGCGCGTCGATCACCATGTGGATCGGCACAGGATCGACGATCATCCCGAGGTGCCCGACGACGCGGACGAGGCACATGTCGTCGACGTCGAGGTTGGTCGCCCCCGGGCCGAGCTCGGCATTGTCGTGACGGACCACGGGGAGCCCGAGCGGGCCGGTGCCCCAGTACCAGACGAGCTCGTCGTTGTCGGTGGTGAACGCGTAGTAGTCGACATCGCCCGGCGTGAGGCCGCCCGCGTTGAGCATCTCGATGAAGTCCGACTCCTGTTGCATCTGATGGCAGGGGGCCACGTCGTCACAGTCGACACCGAACGGCGCGAGGACTGGGCCGACGAGCAGCTCGACGAGGGCGGCGGCGTCGGTGCCGGTGTTCGGCCCCGCCAACGAGATCAGCTTGTCGACGTCGTCCTCCGCGCCGTAGAGCGCGACCGCGGCGCGTGCCGCGAGCGCTCCCTGCGAATGGCCGACGAGGTCGACCTGATCGGCACCGGACCAGTCCAGCACGTCCTCGATGAAGAGCTTCAGCGCATAGCCGGAGATCTCGATCGGCATCGTGCCCGGGAGATTGCCGAGGTCGTCGTCGCCCTTGAGCTCGAAGATGCAATGGGTGAACCCTGCGGCCTCGAGGCTGTTCCCGAGGAACGCCTCGTTGGCGAAGCCGGGGCTGAACGTGCCGCCGACGACGATCACGGGGTTGCCCCCGTTCGCGCCGACCGTGCACGCCGTCTCGGGCTCCGGGTTCGGGTCACACGCCGTCGCGATCAGCGCCACGGCGAGGAAGCTGACGACGACAGTGGCGACACGGCGGGCCTGAGGCACGCTCGGAACGTACCGGGCGACCGTCGACCGCTTCAACCGCGCGCCGCGCGCGACGTCGCGATCAGCTCCTGAGCGCGTCGATGAGTTCGTCCTTCGTCATGTCGGACCGTCCGTCGACGTCGAGCTCGCGAGCTCGGTCGTAGAGCTCCTCCTTGGTCCACTCCTCGTACGGGGGCGATTCGCCGCCCTTGCGGGCCGTCTCCTCACGGTCGCTGTTCGCGATCGCCGCGGCCTTGGACTTGCTCATGCCGTCCTCACGCAGACTCTCGTACTGCTCGTCGTCCTTGATGGAGGGACCGTGATCGGTCGGGGGTGCCATGCGGGTGCTCCTTGCTCGTGGCTTGTGTCTTGTCGCGCTGGTCAGTCGACGGTTCTCGTGGCGGCGGCCTGTTCCACCAGCCGGCGCACCGCGTCGGGATCATGCTCGAGGATCCGCAGTTCGCGATCGGGGTCTTCGCCGTCCCATTCGAAGTCGATCCCGGGGTTGTGATGGATCGTGCCGTCGGGAAGGACGAGCGTCGGGCTGCCGGCGATGTCAGCGGACTCCCGGGCGACCCGGAAGCTGTCCCAGACCTCCGAACGCGGCCCCGGCCGACCGAGGTCGGACCAGAGTTTCTCCTGATCGAGGCCGTCGACGCCCGCCGCGATGTCCATGACGACACCGTGGACGCCGACACACGCCCACGCCTCGAAGAAGGCGCGGCGCAGGGCGAGATCGAGCGCGACGCTGAGCTCACGGCCCTGGGCCTTGGCGGCCTGCACGGCCTCGAGCGCGGCCAGGGTGGACACCGGATAGGTCCAGGGCTCGGCGCCGTCCGGCGACCACCCGGCGGCCGGCACGAGCTCCGCCAGCACGGGGATCTCGGCATCGAGCAGCGCCTTCTGCGTCGGTTGACGGTTGAACAGCTCCAGCGGGAACGCCCGATGGTCGACGGCGACCTCGGTGTCGACCCCGAGTTCACGACGTGCTTCGTCGAGGCGGTGGACGAGAACGTGGGCCCACGGGCAGGCGATGTCGCTGTAGACCACGATCGCGTGGTCGACCGGGCGGCGAGCGGGGTCGGGCGTGATGTCGTCCATGTTCTCGTTGTTCCCGGAATGCGCCGACTGAAACATCGGCGCGTTGCCCTTGCGGATGTCACACCCCTTCGGCAGGCTGACGCCACACCCCCTTCACCCAGGAGCACCCCCATGGTCGATTTCGCGTCCCACGAGCCCGGTACCCCGTCGTGGGTCGACCTGATGAGCCCCGACGTGGACGCGTCGGCGCAGTTCTACACATCGGTGTTCGGCTGGGAGTCCGAGGATCAGCTCGACGATGACGGCAATCGGGTCTACGTGATGTTCCGCAAGGACGGGAAGGCCGTCGCCGGGCTGGGCGGGCAGCCGCCCGGCATGGGCGAGATGCCCGCCGTGTGGAACACCTACATCACCACCGCCGACGTCGCCGAAACCACCGAGAAGGTCACCGCCAACGGCGGGTCGGTGATGATGCCGGGCATGCAGGTGATGACGGCCGGCGAGATGGCCATCTACACCGACCCGACAGGCGCCGCGTTCTCCGTGTGGAAGCCCGTCGACCACATCGGGGCCGAGGTCGGCAATGTCGAGAACACCTACAGCTGGGCCGAGCTCAACACCCGCGATGTCGATGCCGCACTCCCGTTCTACGCCGCCGTCTTCGGTTGGGAGTACCAGTCCGGCGCGGCCATGCCCGGCTACCACCTGATCGCGGGCGGCACCAACGACGAGGGGCTCGGCGGCATCATGCAGATGGCCCCCGAGGTGCCCGAGATGGTGCCCAACCACTGGGCCACCTACTTCAGCGTCGCCGACGTCGCCGCCACGGTCGGGCGGATCGAGGCGGCCGGCGGAAGCATCGTCATGCCGGCCATGCCGATCCCCGGCGTGGGCACGATGGTGGTCGCCCACGACCCCGCCGGCGGCAATTTCTCGGTGATGCAGCCGGAGACCCCACCCGCCGACTTCTGAGCACGCGAGCGCCGGGGCGCGCTACCGCTCGAACGCGCCCGGCGGCACACTCGCGCCGGTCTCGGGCGTGACGCCCGACCACTCGTCGACCGCCGTCTCCGCCCACTCGACCCAGCGCAGCAGGGCCAGGTTCTGCTCCTGGAAGAAGCGATGGGCGAGCGCGATGACGGGGAGTCGGTCCGGAAACGGACCCCCCGACTCGTGGTACTCCAGGCGACGCTGGTCGGCGTACTCGACCTCGGCCTCGGCGTGGGCTCGCACCGCGGCGAGGTTGGCGCGCAGGGCGTCGACCGAGCCGTTGTCGGCGAAGGCCACCTTCAGCAACGCTTCGAACTCGACGCTCGGCGCCGCACCCGGAGAGGCCAGCCACGCGGCGAGCGCGTCGCGGCCGTCGGCGGTGATCGAGTAGACCGTGCTCGCCCGCTTGCCGGTGTACTCCTTGCGCGACTCGGCCAGGCCGAGGCGGACGAGTCGTTTCGGTTCCTCGTAGACGACGCTCGCCGCCCGCGGCCACATGCGACCGACGCTGCGATCCATCTGCTGAGCGAGCTGATACGTCGTCCAGTCGCGGATCCCGAGCAGCGAGAGAATCGCGTAGGACGTCGTCGTCAGTTCAGCCACTTGCTCTTTCCTCCGGTTCGGAGCATACTACCCAGGTGCTCCGATTCGGAGGAAGTCTGCAACCACGGAGGTCCGATGCCAACCTTCAACGGCGTGTCCCACATCTCGTTCTCGGTCCGGGACTGCGAGAAGACCGCAGCCTGGTGGAAGGAGGTGTTCGGACTCCCACAACTCACGACCCTCGAAGAGGACACCTGGCGAGCCGTGCTCCTCGAGCTCCCCGACGGCAACGCCATCGAGTTCCAGCAACACGACGCCAACGCCGGCGAGACCTTCGACCCGGTGCGGACCGGGTTCGACCACATGGGCCTCGAAGTCGACAGCCGCGACCAACTCGTCGAGTGGCAGGAGCACTTCGCGCGGCTCGGCGTCACCCACACCCCCGTCGTCGACCGCGAGTACGGCTCGGTACTCACGTTCAAGGATCCGGATCTCATCCAGTTCGAACTCTTCCACCTCTCACCCGAATTCGTCGCGTCCGTGAGCTGACCCGCGCCGACGGCCATCCGGTCCTCCATCACGACGCTGCGCTGGCGTCCGGCGCACGCATCAGCGGCGGAACGCCACGAGCGGCAGATACACCCAGCTCCAGACCAGGGTCGAGCTGAGAACCGTGGTGGCGAGCACGCTCGTGGCTGTCCCGAAGACGAGATCCGACACGAGGTACGTCGTCGCGGCAACCGCCACACCCATGAACCCGGTTCCGACGATCGTCAGCCAGGTGGCGACGACCACATGGCGTCGGGTGCGGCGCCGGATCCCGGAAATGGGCGCTCGCATGCGCTGGTGCACGCTCGGCGCGATGAGCAGTACCGAGGAGAGACCCGCGGCGTAGAACGCCGTGGCGAAAACGCCACGTTGCCCGTCCGACAGCTCGGAGAACTTGCCCTGAAGCGGTGCCGTGAGCAGGAAGGCAAAGAGCACCTGCACCCCGGGGAGTGACGTTCGCAGACCTTCCAGCAGCGCCAGGAACTGTTCGTCGACGTCGTCGTCGGTGGCGTCCTCGCGGCTTGCCTTCATCGCCGCACCATCGCCTTGCGTGCGAACGTCCGCATCTCGGCCTCCTCGTTCGGGTGACACCCGGCCTACCCCGGCTCGCACCGCGCCAAACCCGCCGCCCGTGCGGACGACGAGGCCTTCTCGATCGAGACCGGTCAGCTCGGTTCCGGTGCGGTGGGACGGCTTCCGTCGCCCAACGTCTTCGCCCGGCGCTCGATAGCCGATGTCCACTCGAGGGGGACGACGGCGAACCGCTCCTGTTCGACCGCCTGCAGGGCCTCGGCAGCCACCTCGGCCGGGTCGGCGCCGCCGGCGGACATACCCGTGCGCACCAGGGCAGGGCACAGCACGGTTACCGAGATGTTGGTCCCGGCCAGGTTGAGGGCGGCTTGTTCGGCGACCGCGAGGACCGCATGCTTGGAGGCGGCGTACGGACCGCCACCGGGCCAGGTTGCGGCGCCCGCGAGCGACGCCGTGATCAGGATGTTGCTTCGCGTATCTCGCTCGAGCATCGACGGCACGAACGAACGCAGGCCGTTGACGACCCCGAGGAGGTTCACCCCGAGGACGCGATCCCATTCGTCGGGTGGCGCTTCCCACGGCGCCCCCATCGTCGTGCTGATCACGCCCGCGTTCAGACCGAGGAGATCCACCGGGCCGATCTCGTCTGCGAGGTCCTGCATCGTCGCGGCGTCAGCGACGTTGCCAGGAGTGGCCGTTGCGGCTGAGGTCGCTGCCGCTGCGGCTGCCAGCCCATCCGCATCGATGTCGACGAGATGGAGTTGGTGGTGGCGCTGGGACAGCAATGTCGCCAGGGCGAGGCCGATCCCACTGGCCGCGCCGGTGACCAGGGCACGGCGGCTCTGCTGCCCGTGCGAGCGCGGGGCGGTCATCGCCCGAGCACCTTGTCGATCAGTCGCTGCTCCCAGGTCGATGACGCAAGCGACGGTCGATTGAGCCGGACGACGAGACCATGGACAGCTATCCCGGCGCCCCAGCCGATGAGGGCCCAGGCGGACCACCAGGCCGACCAGTCACCGGCGAGCCCGGCGGAGAGGTTGGTGAGGAGGTTCACGGCGAACATGACGAGCACGCCGATGGCGAACATGCCGGCGTGGGCGTGGAACGCAAGAAGCTGCTCGACGTACCGCCTGGCCGCTTCCTCTCGTTCGACGGGGGCGTGATCGAGGGGACTCGATGCATGGGGTTGGGCGGACATCGGTTCAGGCCGTCAGGGTTCGGCGGGCCCGGGTGAGCAGCCAGAGACCGAACCAGCCTTCGGCGATGATCGACGGCACGGACACGATCGCGAGGAAGGTGTCGGCGTGGTCGGCGTAATCGGCGAGCACCGTGTAGGCGGTGGTGTCGACGATGTAGGCGGTGCCGGCGACGATCATCACGAGGCCGAGCCAGCGCGGCGTCTCGGTCGATCGGGCGACGAGCGTTCCGAGAACGATGAGATGGAGCCCGAAGGCGGCGAGGCCGATGAGCCAGGTGGCGTTGAACAGCTCGAGTCCGACGAGCGCCTGAGCGTTGCGTTCGGCAACGTCGATGACATCGCCCACGACGGTGGCGTCGTAGAACGCGAGTGCCTGGAAGAAGAAGATTGCCGCGACGCCCAGGAACACGGTGTAGACGAGGCGTGACCATGCAGCCACGAGCGACAGGTCGTGGTGGGTTCGCCGGAACACGATGTGGATGGCCCACGCGACGACGATGTCGATCAGGAAGATGGCCACGAACGCCAGCAGTCCGAATCGGAACAACGTGTTCGACTCGGCGATGTTGGCCGCCGTCGCCGCAGCATCGTCGCTGACGACCAGGCCCTCTCGGACGAAGAAGTTGGCGAAGATCGCGAGCCCGAACAGGAGCACGTAGCCGACTCCGGCGGTCAGTGCGGCGCCTCGACGGCTGATCGAACCTTCGCTCGCTTTCGAGGGGGAGATCGTTGTGGTCATTGCCATTCCTCACGTGTCGTACTTAGTACGACCAACTATAGCCGTACTAAGTACGACGTCAACCACCGCGCTACCGACCACCGCCGGCCGCTGAGGCCGAGGCGACCGGTTCGACGACCGGACGGTCCTCCTGACGTCGTAGCCAGCCCAGGATCGCGTCCGTCGTCTCCTGCGGCATCTCCTGCTGGATCCAGTGACCGCAGTCCAGGCCGATGATGTCGACGTTCGGTACGAAGTCGGACAGGTTCTCCGACCGCGGAATCGAGTCCCGGTCCCCGTAGATCATGAGTGCCGGCTGATGCATGACCGAATCGACGTCGGCGAAGCGGTGCCAGTTCCGGTCCATGTTCCGGTACCAGTTGATGCTGCCCGTGAACCCGGCGACGTCGAAGGCGGCGACGAACACGGCCAGCTCGTCGTCGCTCATCACCGGGTCGCCCAGCGGCGCTTCGGCTCGGGCGAGGTTGATCATCATCATCCCGGGCTCGGGCTCCGCGACCGGCACGTTCTTGCGATACAGGTTCCTCAGGAATCGCTCCACGTTGTCGTCGAGGACGGCGTCGGCGACACCGGGCTGGCGGTTGAAGTGGACGAAGTAGAAGTCGTCACCGAAGACCGTCTCCATGAACTCGATCCAGGGCTGCTCTCCCCGTTCCTGGTAGGGCAGGCTCAGGTTGATCATCCTGCGGACGCGGCTGGGGTGTAGCTGGGCGAGCCCCCACACGACGTTGGCGCCCCAGTCGTGGCCGACGAAGGTTGCGTCGTCATACCCGTAGTGATCGAGCAGGGCGACGAGATCGCCCGTGAGGTGCTCGAGGTCGTAGGCGGTGACCTCGGCCGGCCGTGACGAGTTGCCGTAGCCCCGCTGGTTGGGGGCGATGACGTGGTAGCCGGCGGCGGCGAGGGCGGGGATCTGATGGCGCCACGAGTAGGCGTGCTCGGGCCAGCCGTGACACAGCACGATCGGGTTGCCGGCGTGCTCCCGGCCGGCTTCGAAGACCTCGAGTTCCACCCCGTTGACCGGGATCATGGTGGGTGCGGGGAAATCGGTTCGTTCGGTCATGACATTCCTCTTCATTCGCTTGATGGGTAACTGCAGATCAAGGTACGAACCATTGCGGACAGGTTCGGTCCTGAAAGGGAGAGAGTCAGGCGGTCATTCGTCGAGCACCTTCTGGAGTTCCCCCGTTTCGTGAGGCATCTGAGCCTGGGAGACTGTTCCCGGGAAGGAGTCCACGATGGGCACACATCGATATCCTGAGGAGTTCCGTCGCGAGGCGGTGCAGCTGTATCGCCGCTCGGATCGGCCACGAGTCGAGATCGCGCGATCGCTCGGCATCGCCGATGGGTCGTTGGCCGCCTGGGTCAACGAGTTCGAAGCTCGTGACGCGGGCGGCCTCGATGAGGACGAACGCGCGGAGCTGATCCGGCTCCGCAAACGCGTCGTCGAGGTCGAGGAGGAGAAGGAGATCCTTCGCAAGGCGGCGCAGTATTTCGCGAGAGAGACGAACCGGTGACCCGCTGCTGGTTCGTTGACGACCATCGAGCGGACCATCACGTGAACAAGCTCTGCGAGCTCGTCGAGCTGCCGAGGGCGACCTACTATCGCTGGACCGGCGGCGCCGTGTCGGATCGGCTCGTTGACGACGCCTACCTGGCCAACGAGATCGTCGACATCTACCGGCAGTCCCGCGGCACCTACGGCTCACCGAGAGTCTGGGGTCAGCTCCGCCGAGCCGGCATTCGCGTCGGCGAGAAGCGGGTCGCGCGGATCATGGCCGAGCTCGGCCTCGTCGGCGCGCACAGCCGCAAGAAGTGGCGGCGCGGCGCGAACACGGCACCGGCCGGAGATCTCCTCGAGCGGGACTTCACCGCCGAGGCGTCAGACCTGCGCTGGGTCGCCGACATCACCGAGTTCGGCTGCCTCGATGGCAAGCTGTTCCTCGCGGGGATCGTCGATCTGCACGATCGAGGGATCGCCGGCTGGTCGATGGGCGAACGCCAAACCACCGACCTCGTCGTCAACGCACTCGTCATGGCGCTCGCCCGCAGAGACCCCGACGCCGAGCTGATCCACCACGCCGACCGAGGCGCCCAATACACCGCGGTGGAGTTCTCCAACCGTCTCGCCGACTGGGGCCTGCGCGCCTCGTACTCCTCGACCGGCGATTGCTTCGACAACGCAGCGATGGAGTCGGTCTGGGCCGCACTCAAGCGCGAGATCCGACACCTTCACGGCGACTGGCGCCAGATCACCCGCTCCGAACTGCGCACGATCCTGTTCGACTACATCGAGACCTTCTACAACCGAGCCCGGCACCAGGCCGGGCTCGAGCACCGCACCCCCGCTGAGACCTACGCTGCCTCACGAGCAGCATGAACTGACAACCACCCCTGTCTCACGTAGCGGGGGAACGCCATTCTGGATCAGTCGCTGCTCCCAGGTCGATGACGCAAGCGACGGTCGATTGAGCCGGACGACGAGACCATGGACAGCTATCCCGGCGCCCCAGCCGATGAGGGCCCAGGCGGACCACCAGGCCGACCAGTCACCGGCGAGCCCGGCGGAGAGGTTGGTGAGGAGGTTCACGGCGAACATGACGAGCACGCCGATGGCGAACATGCCGGCGTGGGCGTGGAACGCAAGAAGCTGCTCGACGTACCGCCTGGCCGCTTCCTCTCGTTCGTCGGTGGACATGGGTTCGTTCCTCTCGTTGGGAGTTCGCATCGCGGACGATCGCGTCTCAGGCCGTCAGGGTCCGGCTTGGCTCCGGCTGGCGGAGCAGGACGATGCCGGTCCAGGCGAACCATGCGATGGATCCGAGCCCGAACACAATCCCGACATCGGACAGGCCCGGGACGAGCGTGATGAGCCCGGCGGCGGCGCTGACGATGCCCAGCACGTTGAGTCCCGTGGGGAGACGCTTGGTGCCCCAGGCAGCGAGGCTCACCAGCAGAATCCACACCCCACCGACCAGCTCGTTGCCGCCGCCGAGACCGTCGGTGACGGTGTCGATGCTCGACCACAGCGCTTCGGCTGCGGCGGGGTCGGTTTCGTCGAGGTCGGCGACGGCGGTGATGCCGATGTTGGAGATCATGCCGGTGGCGAACATGAGGCCGGCCCAGATGTAGGCGAAGACGGTGCCGATGTCGGCGAGTTGCGGGCTGATGTCGGCGAGGCGTCGATGCAGCGTGCGGGCCAGCGGGATGATGGCGACGCCGAACACCAGGAAGATCACGAGGTACCAGACGAAGAGCGTCGACTGATGGCCGACGAGGAAGTCGACGGACTCGGCCGGCGTGGTGGCGCCTTCGGTGTAGCCGCTCAGGCTCGTGACGAGCAGGGCGATGCCGAACACGAAGGTCGCGGCGGCGATGAGAGCGCCGATCGCGCCGGCTCGGGACGAGTCGAGCTGCTCGCTCGTCGGGTTGTGGGTGGTGGTGGTGGTCATGGTTTCCTTTCAGGTGGATTGGTCGGGTTGGGGGACGTCGGGTTCGGTCGGCCAGAAGCTGACGATGTCGATCGCGAGCGACGTCAGATGGGTGACGACGCCGTGGAGGTGGGCGGCATCACGGATCGGGCCGGTCAGCCGAGTGGTTCCGGCGTCGGTGGCTTCGATCGTGAAGTCGTCCCGAAGGGCACCGAGCACTCGTTCGCTGGCGTTGCCTCGAATGACGATCTCGTAGGTGATCGTTTCGTTCATGGCGCCACTGTCATGGAGGAGGGGGTGATGGGTCTTCGCTCGTCGCTCGATCTCACCCGGGTGAGATCCACCCCCGAGCCTGCTCCGCACGCCTGTCGCCCAATACGCTTGCGGTCATGGAGGCGGCCGGTGGAAGCGATCTCGTAGCGACGAAGCTGAGCGCGCCGACCTTGCCGGCGCAGCTGATCGCCCGGCCGCGGCTGCACACCGTGTTGGATGCTGCGGTGGCCGATCCTGCGGTTCGGGTGGTGCTGGTCAGTGCGCCGGCGGGATCCGGGAAGTCGACGTTGCTCGCAGGTTGGCAGGCGGCGAGAGACGACGGCGCGTGGCTTCAGGCCGACCCGGCCGACCGGGATCCGGCCCGCTTCTGGGGTCACGTTGTCGGTGCCCTCGCAGGCCTCGTGCCCGACATCGCCGAGACGGTCGGCCCAGCTGTCGCGTCCGCTGCCGGCGACGCGGGGCCGTTGCTGGAGCGGCTCGTCAATGCCCTCGCCGGCGCAGACCCGGCGACCCTGGTGATCGACGACTATCACCTGGTCGCGAACCCGGCCATCGACGACGCGATCGAGTCCCTGATCGAACTGGCGCCACCGACGTTCATGCTGGTGCTGGCGACCCGCCTCGATCCCTCGATCCGGCTCTCGAGGCTGCGGGTGCGTTCCCAGCTCGTCGAAGTGCGCGCCGACGCGCTGAACTTCGCGCCGACCGAAGCCGAACTGCTGCTCCGCGACGCCGACCCGGACATCACTGCTCAGCACGCCGACGCACTCTGTGAACGCACCGAAGGCTGGGCGGCCGGCCTGGTGCTCGCCGGACTGTCGCTGCGGGCCAGCGACGACCACGACGACTTCGTGCACGCGTTCCAGGGCGACGACCGTCTCGTGGTCGATTACCTCACCGAGGAGTACCTGTCGCAGGTCGACGAAGGCGACCGCACGCGAATGATGCGCACCGCGATTCTCGATCGCATGTGCGGGCCGCTCATCGATGCCGTCTGCGGCACGAGCGACGGCGCCCGATGGCTGCACGAGACGGCGGCGAACAATCAGTTGCTCATCAGCCTGGACCGCACCGGCACCTGGTTCCGCTACCACCACCTCCTCGGCGACGTCCTCCGCCTCGACGCCGACCAATCGTCCCTCGACCTCACCGACGCCCACCGGCAGGCCGCGCGATGGCATCACGAGCACGGCGACGCCCACGACGCGGTCGAGCACTACCTCGCCGCCGGGGAGCTGGCCATCGCGGCCGACCTCATCTACGACGAGGCCACCGACCTGATGAACCGAGGCCAGCTCCGCACCGTCGCCGACCAGGTCGCCCGGCTCGGACCCCTTGCCGAAGAACACGCCGGCGCGCTCGTGGTCCAGGGCTACATCGCGTTCTTCACCGGACGCTTCGCCGAGTCGCATCGGTGCCTGGAGCGGGCCCGCAGCCTGGACCCCGGCGATGACGAAGCCGGGCTCATCGTTGCGCTCGCGATCATGACCAACCTGGCGACCGGCAACGTCGCCGACGCGCTCGCCGAAGCTCGCGCCGCTGACGAACCGTTCGAGTCGACCCAGGCCATGACCCTCGGCGGGGCCTATGTCTGGGCCGGTGACTTCGACGGCGCCCGCCCATTCCTCGAGCAGGCCGAACGCACGGCGCCCGACGAGGGGCACTCCTTCGTCCAAGCCGTCGCCCCCGTCCTTTCCGCCGTCGCCCACATCGAACGCAACGACACCTCGGCCGCGCATGCCGAGGCCGCACGCGCCATCGACGTTGCCACCCGACACGGGCTCGGCGATCTCACCCAGACCGCACTCGCCCACAGCGTCGTCGCCCGCACCACCGACGAGGCCGACGACGCCGTCACCGCAGCCCGACGGGGCGTCGAACTCGCCCGCCGCTCACCCGAACGCATCACGCACGCCTACGCCCTCGCCAGTGGCGGCGACGTGCTCTGTCACCACGACCATCCCGACGGCGCCGACCTCATCGCCGAGGCGAGACGCGTCATCGACCAGTGCCCCGACCCCGGCATCGCCGGCCGGTACCTCGCCCGCGTCGAGGCCCGTCACCAGGTCAGCACACCGCAACCGGTCGCGCCCGCGCTCGTCGAGGACCTGACCGACCGGGAACTCGCCGTCCTGCGCTATCTCCCCTCCGCGATGTCCCAACGCGAGATCGCCGACGAGCTCTACGTCTCGCTCAACACCGTGAAGACCCACTGCAGGGCGATCTACCGCAAGCTCGGCACCGGCGACCGCAAGGCCGCCGTCCAAGCCGCCCGCGACGCCGGTCTCCTCTGACCGCGCCCAAGCTCGGCAGCGACCTCGTCGAGAGCCCTCGGGTGGTCAGGTACCGGCTGGAGTTCCACCCAGTCGTTGAGGAGCGACTCGTTGGCAAGTCACATCTTGCCCACCACCTGCTGGGATAGAGCGGCAGCGTGCCGCGAGTGTCCTGCCACTCACCGACGAGGATCGAGGGCCATCGTTCGGTGCCGGTCACGTCTTGCTCCCTTCTCAGTGCGCACGCTTGGTGGGGTCGCACTCGTCGAGGTCGAGGGATGCGAGCACGGTCTCGGCGATGTCGGCGATCTGGTCGAGCTGATCTGTGTCGAGGTGGTCGACGAAGAGACGGCGAACCGTGGCGAGGTGACCGGGGGCGGCAGCTTCGATCTCTGCCCGGCCCTTGTGGGTGATCACGACGAACGCGCCGCGGCGGTCGTCATCGCAGGGCTCCTTGTCCACGAGTTCACGCTTGACCATGCGGGCGACGTGGTGGGACAGCCGGCTCTTCTCCCAGCCGAGGAAGCTGCCCAGCTCGAAGAGCCGCATCCGCCCGTCGGGCCGGTCGGTGAGCGCGACCATTACCAGATAGTCCGGGTAGGAGAGCCCAGAGTCGACGGCGAGCTGACGGGCGAGCTCGCGCTCGAGGCGCATCTGCATCAACTGCAGGCCCCGCCACGCCTGCTCCTCACGCTCGCTCAGCCACTTGACGTCGTCCATGGAAATCACCATACCGCGGAATAGTTGACATGTCATCCGAGTTAGTAGATGATGTGTCCACCAATTAGGTGAGACATCAACCAACTGAGGAGAACACGACAATGAGCACCACCACCGCCCCGGCCAGCCTGACCGGCAGCTACACGATCGATCCGACCCACAGCCGGATCGGGTTCGTCGCCCGCCACGCCATGGTCACCAAGGTCCGCGGCAACTTCAACGAGTTCGACGGCTCCGGCTACTTCGACGCCGAGCACCCCGAGAACTCCACCGTCGAGCTGACCATCAAGGCCGAGAGCATCGACACCCGCAACGCCGATCGCGACGGCCACCTCAAGAGCAACGACTTCTTCGACATGGAGAACCACCCCGAGATCCGGTTCACCTCCACTGCCGTCGAGCAGGTCGACGCCGAGAACTACCAGGTCACCGGCGACCTGACGATCAAGGGCGTCACCAAGCCCGTCACCGTGGACTTCGAGTACACCGGCACCGCCGTCGACCCCTTCGGCAACACCCGTATCGGCCTCGAAGGTGCCACCAAGGTCAACCGCAAGGACTGGGGCCTCAGCTGGAACGCCCCCCTCGAAGCCGGCGGCGTCCTCGTCAGCGAGAAGGTCACCCTCGAGTTCGAGGTGTCCGCCATCCGCATCAGCGACGCCAACTGACCACCAGGCGGGTGGAGCGAGCCTCCGCTCCACCCGCCGCCCCCGAGAAAGGAACTGACAGGTACGAAATTGGCACTGGCGGCTCGGTCCTGGCGCAGTCCGACCTCGTCATCGACTGGGAGAACCTCCCGACCTACAACACGATCATGGCGCTCGCCGCTGGGGCTGGTCTCGTCCTGCTCGTCCGGCTCGCTCGTGATCTGCTCACCAACCGCTCCGACACCTCCGCTGATGGCTATGCCCTGGCGTTCGGCGTGCTCGGCTCGATCCTTGTCACCACGGGTCTGCACATGACCCTGACGTGGCCCTTGGCGCCGGACTTCTCCTTCGACAACATCATCTTCGGAGAACCGGCCCTTCTGTTCGGCTTCATGCTGCTCGCGGTCGCGACCTTCGCGTGGCGTCGCGGCAGACAGCTTCTCGACGACGGTGATGTGATCGCGCGAGCCGCGGCCATCGCTCGGCCGATGGCGCCGGTCATCATCGGCGCTGGCCTGTCGCTCCTGGCCATCGCGGCGGCCGGAATGTCGAACCAGCTCTTCACGGCGCCGCCCCAAGAGCCGGTGAGCGGCTGGGTCGCCGGGCTTCACCCATGGCTCGAGCCGACGTTCATCTCGGGCCTCTACGCCCTCACCAGCGTCGGCGCTCTCGCCACACCGAGCGCGATCGCAGGCAATGATCGAGCTCGCGTCATCGCGGGCTGGACGCTGAGCATCGCTGGGTGGATCTTCCTGCTCTTCGGCGCATTCAACTACTTCAGTCACATCGGTCTCGCGGTCGACACCATGTGATCCACGCACAACCGACAGCCGACAGCAACTGCGGTGGACCGGCTGACACCCGGTCCACCCAACTCCACAGAAAGGGGCCATCCGATGGCCGTTTCCCCCGTTCGCCTCAACCACGCAGTGCTCTTCGTCGCCGATCTCGAACGGTCGGTGCGCTTCTACACCGACGTGTTCGGGATGGAGGTCATCGCCCGCGAGCCCCGCGCCAACGCCGCTTTCCTTCGTTCCTTGCGTTCGGGGAACCATCATGACCTCGGTCTGTTCGGCGTCGGCACTGCGTCCGGTCCGAAGCGGCGCGGCGCCAACGGCCTCTACCACCTGGCCTGGCAGCTCGACACCATCGACGAGCTGGCCGCCGCCCGCCAAACGCTGCTCGATGCCGGCGCCTACACCGGCGAGTCCAGCCACGGCGCCACCAAGAGCATCTACGGCGCCGACCCTGACGGCAACGAGTTCGAGCTGATGTGGATGCTGCCCCGCGACGCCTGGGGCGAGTTCGAGCACACGGCCCCGGTCGAGCACCTCGACCTCGCCGGCGAGCTCGCCCGCTGGTCGGGCGTGCCCACCGCCAGCACTGTCGTGGCCGACATCGAGGAGGCACCGTCATGACCGCCTTCATCGAACCGGGATCCCCCTGGGCGTCGACGGTGGCGCCCGTCACCGGGCTCCTGTAGACGCCCTCCCGCTGCGACCCAGCCCACGACAGACGACGTGGCTGGGAGAGCCGAGGGCCGCGGTTTCGTCGGGCAACCAGTCCGAAGGTCGCGGACGAATCTGCTGTTCAGAAGCCGTGCGGACGACGGATCTCAACAGGCTGGGTGTGAGATCGCGGGACGCGGCGAAGGGCCGCACCGAGATGCGGCCCTTCTGACCAGGAGCTTTGGTGGCGGGGGCAGGATTTGAACCTGCGACCTTCGGGTTATGAGCCCTCTGAGACTGTTCTCCACAACCCTTGCCAGATCAACGATTTTCGGGGTTTCGCCTGACAGGTCGGGGCTTGTGACGCTCGGGCTGCTGCGCGGCCGTGACCGTTGTTCTCCGCTGTTTGCCGATATGCCGTTGCATCTGTGTTGCATGGATGCCGTTCTCGGCGGCAAGCCGCCACTTCCAGGTGTCGGCCACTCAGAGTGCCAACAGCGCTCGATCGCGGCGAGGGCGTCGCCCAGGTCAGTCGGCATCGGTCACCCGTCGGCAGCCCTGTCGACGCAACCGCTGCCGGGCGGCGTCATCGAAAGACGGGCTGATTCGAGCGCCCGTCGGAGTTGATCGATCGTGGGTGACCCGGCTGCTCCATCGGGCGTCTGGTAGATGCGGCAGGACAGACCGACCGGCGCCTCGGGATCGGCGAACAGGTCAGTTCCGTTGACGTGGATGCTGGGCGAACCCCGGAAACGGGTCCGCTCGGCCGCCTCGGGTGTATCCACGAGAACTCGCTCGACGTCGAAGCCGGGGATCTCGTCAGCGAGTTGGCCCAGGCGGTCCGCCGCAGTCCGCCAGGTCGGACAATCATCGAAGTGAGCAGCGACACCTTCACGCTGCCATCGTACGGCGCCGCGGCGCTCGGCGTCCTACGCTTGAAGGTGAGCGCGGGCGGTGCGCTTCCGGTCCGCGGAAAGGGCAAGCCCAACTGCAGCTGATTGATCACGCTCGCGACCAAGAGAACTCGGCCGACTGGCGCAGCGGGGGTCCCCCTGGCTCGTGAGGGTCAGTTCGCCAGTTTCAGGATCCGACGGGCGCCGTTGGCGACGATGGTGAAGATGATTGCTCCTGCGATCAGGTCGGGTGCCGAGCTGTCGGTGAACGCCACGACGATCGCGGCGAAGATGACGAGGGCGTTGACCTTGATGTCGTTGGCCGTGAAGATCCAGCTCGCTTGGAAGTGAGCTTCGCTAGAGCGGACTCTTCGCAACACCACCAGTGTGGCGACGTTGCCTGCCAGCGCCAGAAGCGACACCACGATCATCGGCCCGACCTCGGGCAGCGCGTCGTCGCTCACGAACCTGCGGACAACTTCTCCGAGCCCGACGACGGCCAGGCCGAACTGGAGGTAGCCGCTTGTTCGAGCGAGCCGGTTCTTCCGAACCGTGCTCGTGCCAACAGCGAGAAGACTCAACGCATAGACCGCAGCGTCAGCACCCATGTCGAGGGCATCGGCCACGAGACCCATCGACCGGCTCACCAGCCCTGCGGTGAGCTCGCCGACGAAGAACAGCGCGTTCACAACCAACGCAAACACGAGCGCCGGCCGCTCACGGCCACTGTCGGCGACAGCATCAAGCTCGCCGCCGTCGCCGAGGTGCGTCGTGCCCAGGTCGAGTGACTGGAGCGCAGCATCGACCGCGTCGGTTTCGATGCGATGCTGCACTGCCACCTGCCGGGCGTCGAGATCGACGGCGACCTGCTCGATGCCGGTCAGTTCGCCCAGGCGCATACGGACGAGCTGCTCCTCAGCGGTGCAATCCATGGCGTCGACGCGGAATCGGCTGACCGTCATCGACGAGCCCCCGCGGCGCGGCCGATCAGTGGGACGAACCGGCCCACCTCCGCCGCGTACTGCCCATATCCAGTCCCGTGCAGCCGGCGGAGGTGCGGCTCTTCGACGAAGCGCACCTGCATCTCGATCGCCACCACCAAACACACCACGGCAATGACAGCGATCACGTTCGGCACCATGACCGCAAAACCGACCGCGGTGAAGATCATCGCGGTGAAGATCGGGTTGCGGACGAGACCGAAGACGCCAGAGGTCACCAGGCCGGTGACCTCGGTGCGGTCGATCCCGATCCGCCACTCGCTCCCCATCCCGACCTGAGCTGCATAGGTCAAACCGATACCCGCGACCGCGACGACCACGCCAACCCACCGCAGCGCATCGTTGTCCCACAGGGGCTCCACACCGGCCATCGCTGCGATCGGCGCGCCGACCGCACCAGCGAACGCAACGAGCAACAACACGTACGCAACCCGTTCCACTATCGATGCATCCGCAGCGAACGCTCCCGGTCGGATGCCGGAGTCACCGGTGTCACGCTTCTGCACCAAGGACCGCACCACGAAGATCACCACGAACCAGACACCGAACAGAACGAGGGCAGCAGTGTTCACCAGGCCACCTCCTCGCAGCCGACATGACTGTCAGGCTCGACCTGGAACGTTCCGTGGACGATCCCGAAGTCGTGTTCGAGCAGATGACGGGCCTGATCGAGCACCCCATGACTTTCAACACCGCTAACGGTGACGAGATGGGCGGATCCGGCGTCCATCTCCGAGGTCAAGGTCCACACGTGAAGGTCATGGACATCGACGACTCCGTCGATCGATTCGAGGCTGTCGGCCAGCTCATCGAGGTCGACATGATCGGGCGCGGCCTGGAGCAGCACTCGCACGGCTCGGCGTCCGAGGCGCCAGGTGCGCGGGAGGATCCAGAGTCCGATAAGCGCGCCGATGACGGGGTCGATCCAGCCCCAACCGAATACCTCCAGCAGCACTGCGGCGATGATGACGCCGACCGATCCGACGGTGTCGGCGAGCACCTCGAGGTACGCGCCCTCGACGTTCAATGACTCCTTCGAACCCTCTCGCAGCAACGCAAACGCGACCAGGTTTGCGATGAGGCCGAGGATGGCGACGACGAGCATCTGCACCCCGAGCACCTCGTGCTCGTCGAAGAGCCGGCGGCCGGCCTCGATGAGCACCCAGATCGCGACACCGAACAGCAGCAGCGCATTGACAAACGCCGCCAAGATCTCCAACCGGTACAAACCGAACGTGTGGCTCGACCGGACTGTGGCCGAGCGGGCCTCGAAACGCGACGCCAACTGGATCGCGGCCAGCGCCATACCGATCCCGATCACATCAGTCAGCATGTGTCCGGCATCGGACAACAACGCGAGTGAGTTCGTCAGAAACCCGGCAACCGCCTCGACGACGAAGAACCCGCCGATGATGACGAACGCCGCCAGCAGCCGGCCGCGATGACGTTCGCCCGCGCGAGCCAGCCCGGTTCCGTGGTCGTGATCGCCACCCACTATTCGCCCCCGTGCTTGTGGGAGACGTGCTCACGCGAGACGTCGAGAAGCATGCGGACATGGGCGTCATCGAGCCGGTAGAAGACATTGCGGCCATCACGACGATTCCGAACCGCCCCCGCGCTACGCAGCAAGCGCAGCGCCTGCGACACCTTCGTATCCGACGTGCCCACCACCTCGGCCAGGTCGCACACACACAACTCGCCCGCCTCCAACAACGCATACAAGATCCGCACCCGTGTGGGGTCACCGAGCAATCGGAACAACTCCGCCAGATCAGACGCCACGTCGACATCGATCAGCGATTCCGCCACGACCGCAACCCGAGCCGCATCGGTCACCGCAACTGCACACCCATCCAACCCGGATACCTCTGATACCTGCATATGTGTGAAGGTATAGTGCTCCGCCTAGTTCGTCAACGGCGCACCGGACCTCGAACCCGCGAGCGCCATGGACTACATCGCGCTGAGCCGCGTCAACGAAGCAACCGGCATCCCCGCCTGCTCGGCTGCGCTGACGAACGCAACTCCGGCACGATGGGCCGAAGTGTGCCGAGACGACTCGGGCGACCGTGTTGCGATCAGGGCGTTGCTCGGCTGAAACAAATTCGGCGTCGCCCAGCACGTCCGGGTCGCCGTTCGCCGACGACGGAACCATCGTCGGTCATGGCTGTGACTTCCCGGCAACACCCGGTGACGGGAGACCGATTCCCGCATGGAGGATGTGGCAGACATCGTCGTTGTCACAGTCGGCGGGGTCGAGGACCTCGCTGCGCTCCAACAAGTGCTCAAGCTCGCCTTCGAGTGCCCCGAGTTGCCGTTGGCGTTCCCGCACCTCGGCCAGTTTCGCTTCGAGCAGCGCACCGACATGGGTGCACGGCGCAGCCCCATCGCTGCGGATGTCGATGATGCTTCCGATCTCAGCCAGTGTCAGCCCTGCCGCCTGGGCCGATCTGATGAAACGGCCGCGCTGGAGCGCGACTTCGTCGTAGAGCCGGTAACCGTTGGGCGCCCGCTCCGGGCGCGGTAGCAAGCCACGCCGTTCGTAGAACCTGACTGTCTGGGTAGGGACCCCGAGTGCGTCCGAGAACTCACCGATCAACATCCTCACACGATACGCCTTGACCTTGATCCGTGGTTCAAGGTTTATCGTCGAGAAATGGACGTGACACTGCTCTACTTCGACGACTGCCCGAACTGGCTCGAAGCCGATGCCCACCTACGCACCCTGGCGGCCGAACGGCGCGATCTTCACATCACGCGACGGATCGTCGACACCCCCGAGGCAGCCGAGGAGACCCAGTTCCGCGGATCACCCAGCATCCTCGTCGACGGCCTCGACATCTTCGCCGACGCCGACGCACCGGTCGGGTTGTCGTGCCGGGTGTACCAAACGCCCGACGGCACGGCCGGCGCGCCGACGATCGAACAACTGCGCGAAGTGTTGTGTCGTGGCTGAGAGAGAAAGCTCTGCGAGCCTTGTTGCCCTTGGCGCCGTCGGGCTCGGTGTCTGCTGCGGAATACCGCTGTTGTTGTCGGCCGGCATTCTCGGAGCTCTCTCCGGCGCCGGCCTTGGCAGTTGGCTTCTGATCATCGCCGGCCTCGCCGTCGCCGCGGTCGGGCTCGGCCGCTCGCAGCAGCGCAGCCGCGCCGTGCCTCGTGCGAGCGCTGACAGCCAAGAATCCATTGCTTCTGACCGAAAGACCCTGCCATGACCACTCCCTATGACCTGATCGTGATCGGCGCGGGCATGGCCGGCGTCGAGGCCGCCAAGAAATGCGCCTCGAAAGGCTGGCGAGTCGCCATCGTCGACGAACTCCCCTACGGCGGCACCTGCGCCCTCCGGGGCTGTGACCCCAAGAAGATCCTGCGACGCGGCGCCGAGCTCATCGACAGCGCCCGACTGATGCAGGGCAGAGGCATCGACGACGACGGCCTGTCGATCAACTGGGCCGACCTCATGAAACACAAACGCGGCTTCACCGACCCCGTCCCCCAGAACATGGAGCGGAGCCTTACCGGCAACGGCGTGGAGACCATCCACGGCACCGCCACCTTCACCGGCACCAACTTCGTCGACATCGACGGCGCAGCGCACGAGTCGTCACATTTCATGATCGCCACCGGCGCCCGACCCAAACCACTGGGATTCCCCGGCGCCGATCAACTCATCGACAGCACCGACTTTTTGAACCTCGAGGAACTCCCCGCCCGCATCCTCTTCGTCGGCGGCGGCTTCATCTCGTTCGAGTTCGCTCACATCGCCGCCCGTGCCGGCAGCCGCCCCGTCATCGTCGACCGCGGCGACAGACCGCTCAAAGGGTTCGACCCCGACCTCGTCGAGCTCCTCATCACCCGGGGCGCCGAGGTCGGCATCAATGTCCAACGCGAGAGCGTCGTCACCGCGATCGAGCCTCAACCGTCAGGTTTGAGAGTCACCGTCGAACGAGCCGGAACCGAGACCACCATCGAGACCGACCTCGTTGTCCACGGCGCCGGCCGGATCCCGCAGCTGTCCCGACTGGGCCTCGACGCGGCCGGCGTGGCCTGCGGCGAAAAGGGTGTGGACGTTGCCGGCCACCTCCAGAGCACCACCAACCCAGCTGTGTACGCCGGCGGCGATGCCGCCGACTCTCCCGGCATGGCGCTCACGCCGGTCGCTGTGTTCGAAGGCAAGGTCGCCGCGTCGAACATGCTCACGGACTCCGCCGTGGTGCCCGACTACAACGGCGTCCCCACCGCCGTGTTCACGATCCCCGAACTCGCCCGCGTTGGCCTCCTCGAGGCAGACGCCAGCGCCGAGGGAATCGACCTCGACGTCCGCTATTCCGATACCAGCGGCTGGTACTCGAACTACCGGATCGGCGAAACCGCCGCTGCGGTCAAGATCCTCGTCGACAAGACCACCGACACCATCGTCGGCGCTCACATGTTCGGACCCGAGTACGGCGAACTCATCAACTTCTGCGCCCTCGCCATGAAACTCGGCCTCACCACCCGCCAACTCAAATCCATGACCGCCGCCTACCCCACTGTCACCGCCGACCTCGGCTCGATGCTCTGACAAGCGTGCAAGCGAGCGCGGTCTGTTCGAATAGGAACGTCGACGCGACGATCCGGCGCCCGTCCTCGTCCAATCGAGGTCCGCTGGGTAGCCCCGGCCCGTCGGCGTTCATCGTGGCGCGTACATGATGACCGCCACTCCCAGCAGGCACGCCGTCGCGCCGGCCACGTCGAAGCGGTCGGGTCGGAAGCCCTCGACAGCCATACCCCAGGCCAGGGATCCGGCGACGAATACTCCACCGTAGGCCGCGAGGATTCGTCCGAAGTTGTTCTCGGGCTGGAAGGTGGCCACGAAGCCGTAGGCACCCAACGCAGCGATTCCTGCGCCAATCCAGATGAACCCGCGATTCTCGCGAACGCCTTGCCACACCAGCCACGCACCGCCGATCTCGGCCAGGGCAGCAATCGCGAAGAGCGCCAAGGACCGTCCAACCGTCACGAGCGTGACCCTCGGACCGTCGCGTCGAAGCTGGCCGTGAAACTCATCTCGCGTGCTCGATGATCGGACAGACGGACGCCTCGCCGCCCTGCGATGCATCCAGCGAGCACAGCCGCGCCCGCAGTACTTGCAGTTCCACGATCCGCTGGTCGATCTCGGCAACCTTGGCGTCGACCATGGCTTCGACGCGCCCGCATGGCCGTTCGTCGGTGTCGGCCAACTCCAACACCCGACCGATATCGAAGAGCGTGAGCCCGAGCGACTTGGCCGACTTGATGAACAGCAGTCGCTCGACCGTTGCGTCGTCGTAGTCTCGGTAGCCCGCGTGCGTTCGTTCGGGTTTCGTCAGCAGGCCCTGCTCTTCATAGAACCGAACAGTCCGAGCCGCGACACCTGCATGTTCTGCCAGTTCGCTGATCCACATGCAGTCGACATTAGGGGGCACAGCACTTGACCCGGCACCTGGGTGCGGGGTGCAAGCTGGCCCCATGGACAGATCTCCGATCCGCTACTCACTGCTCGTGCTCGCCATCGTCGCCGTCGGGTTGGCCGGGTTCGTCGGCTATGTCGCCTACCCCCGCTTCGACCTCCCGAGAGGAAGCGGCATCGGCCTGGTCGGCCTCGCGGCGGCCGCCGGTGTCGCATCATTCTTCTCGCCCTGCTCGTTCCCGCTCCTCGCCACCCTGCTGATCAGAGAGAGCCGACCAGGCGACCCCGGGTCGGTCCGGGTCCGCCGCGCCGTCGGACGGGCCATCTGGATCGCCGGCGGCGCTGCGACCTTCGTGATCATGCTGGGTCTGGTCATCGCCGCCGGTGGCGCCGGACTGGCTAGTTCGGTCACGTTCGACTCGTTGGCTGGGCGAACGTTGCGTGGTGTTGTCGGTGGGGGCCTGATCATCTTCGGCCTCATCCAGATCGGCATCATCAGAGCGAACCTCCGCCGGTTCGAACCTGCTGTTCACCGCCTGCTCGGCCGACAAGCGGCGTTGCGGCGCCGACGCCCGGTCGCCGGATTCTTCGTGTTCGGGTTCGCGTATCTTGCTGCCGGGTTCGGTTGAACGGGTCCCATCACGGCCGGTCTGGCCGTCCAAGCGCTCTCGGCCGGTGGGTTCGACGCCGCCCTGCTCGCCTACGTCGTCGCGGCCGCCACCCTCGTGATCCTCATCCTCGGCGCCGCGGTCGCCGTGTCCATCAGCCAAGTAGCCACCGTCGAGCGACTCGGCGCCGCCACACCCACCATCAAACGCTGGGGAGGCTGGGTCCTCCTCATCGTTGGAACCTGGTTCGTCCTCCTCTCGATCTTTTCCAACACATTCGAAGACCTCTTCCCCGTCTGAGGCGAGAACCTTCACGGCTCGCGCTACAAGCAAGAAGGACCGTTTGCCACTACGACATTGTGTCGTTTAGGCCGACGGCCGCCCGGGTATTGCCTCCTTCAATCGACACGAAGGAGTCATCATGGACGTAGCCAGCGACGGTCAGCCCCGTTTCGGAGACGACAATCAACCTGCCGCGGCCGAGCGACGCGCCGATACCGAGGAAAACGAATCGGCGCAGTCCGGATCTGGGGTGCACGTGAGCTATTGGCGCTTCGGAGCGATGATCGCCACGTCGACTGCAGTGATGTTCGCTCTGATGTATCTGAACACTTACGCATGGGACCACGTCCGCTGGAGCGAGACCCGCTTCTTCATGGCCTTCGTGATGGGCGCCGCAATGGCGGTGATCATGCTCGGATTCATGTTGTCGATGTTCAAGGACGCGAGAATCAACATCGGTATCGTCTTGGCGTCGATCGCGGTCTTCGCCGGGGCTCTGTGGCTGGTCCGGAGTCAGGAGACCGTGCAGGACCAGTCGTACATGCGAGCGATGATTCCCCACCACTCGATCGCGATTCTCACGAGCGAACGTTCAGAGCTCGAGGATCTGCGGGTCTGCGAGTTGGCGGTCGAGATCATCGAAGCCCAGCGTCGTGAGATCGCCGAAATGGACTGGCTCATCGACGACATCGCGAGCAACGGACCGGCCGACTCGGTCGAGGTAGCCGAAGCGCGACCGGTGCCCGACTTCACCGGATCGAGTAGCCGGACCTGCGCTGGCCAGTTCGGGAACTGAGGTCGGAAAGACGGCCGCGTCCTCGAACGACTGCAGGCCTCCGCGGGCGCCGACCGCTCGGCTCAGTTGATGCCCGGGTGTTCCTTGTTGAAAATGTCCGTGGCCTGCCAGCCGTCGTATTCCGGAAGCCAGACGTGGAGGAGCCAGATGCCCGAGGAGTCCACATTGGTCCCACCCAGAGCGGCGCACTCGGCGTCGGTGGTGTTGTCGCCGACGATGGTGCCGTTGCGATAGCACAGCGTCTGGTGCGCGTGCCAGTGATCGTTGCTGCCGGCGAAGCCTTCGGGGGGCGGGTTTCCGCTCCCTGTGTTGACCGCCCAGACCATCCCCGTCAGCTGCCCGCTCCGGCGATTGCTGTCATACATCAACATCGTCGGGCGGCTCCAGTCGAAGGAAGTCGGGATGCCATAGCTCGGGTCGAGATGATGGGTTCCTTGGCCCGGGATCCAGGGAGCAAGTCGGAACCAACCTGCATCTTCGGCGTCGCCAGCCGTCGGGAACTGCTCTGCGAACTCGACGGCGTTCGTGAGATGGATGTCGAGTGCGAGACACTCGGTCGACGTCAACGGCCCCTTGGGTTCGTCGTAGGGGAAGTGAGCTCCGCCCTGGTGTCCCTCACCGTGGCCGTCGTTGATCTCCGTGTCGGTCGGGTCGCAGTAGAACTCCCGCTCAGCGCCCCCGACGTCCCAGTCGGCCAACTCGCACCCTGAGGCGAACAACATGAGCGAGAGCACAACAACGATACTGCGGCGTTGGAACACGGGGCCTCCTCTAGACACGCCTTCGACCCTACGCTCCAGCGGGATCACCTTCAAATCTCGTGCCGGCTACCAACGCGAGAAGGCCAGCTGCTGAGAATCCGACGATCTGAGCGGTACCGAGACCCGCTCCGAAGGGACGTACCGCAATCAGAACGAGCGGCAGCAAGCTCGCCAGGAGGAGAGCGACCACTCCAGCTGCGGCGACGCGACTGGTTCCGAACGGCCGCAAACGTGCGGCTGCGCCGGAGGTCGCCACAACCGCGAGGTGGAGAGCGAAGCCCACGTACCCGTGCAGGTCGTGAGAGGCGGAGTCGGCGCCAGCTCTGATGACCACCTCGCAGACGTCGTCAACCGGTGAACAGTCGAGGGGCAGGATCGCCAGCAGCGCTGCACACACACCGACGACAACCAACCCGACGCCCAGGCCCCTCGGCAGCCATCGGTACCCCATCCAACTGATCGCAGCACCGAGCACCCCCAGCGACACGGCGAAGAACGTTGGCGCAGGGGCGCCGTCCGAGCCGAAGTAGCTCAATGGATCCCGAAGGGCGCTGTGCTCTCCGTCAGCCCACGAACTACCAACGAGGACCACAGCGAAGACTGCGATCGCCATTGCGAACACGACGAGCGACGATCGGTCGAGTCCCGCAAGGCGATCCGGATCTTGGCGGCGCACGTCGCCACACTACGGCTACTGCTCGAAACCTTGCCGTTCCTGTTCGGCGCGTACGAACGCGATGACCGCGTCGACCTCCTCGCCCGTCAGCCCGTCGATCGACGGCATGTCGCCGAAGTTCCAGTGATGTTGCGCGGCACCGTTGGCGATGGCGTTGCGGAAGGACGCGTCAGTGTGATGATTGGGCTCGTACACGATCGACAGATGTGACGGGCCCTTGTCGGTGCCTTGGAGGTCGGCTCCGTGGCACGATGCACACGTCTGGGCGTAGACCTCCGCGCCCAACTGGATGGACCCCGGACCCGCCACCGCCGCCGTATCGCCGTCACCCGAGCCACAGCCGCCGAGACCGACAACGAGTGCCGCTGCCACGATCACCGTGGTGGGGAGAAGCGCCTTCATGGCGTGGAGGCCGCGCCCATCAACAGGGCGGTGGCGATCACCACGCCCACGAGCGCCAAGGCTTCGGCGCTGACCACGAGCCGGAAGCGGTGCGCGAGATCGGGGTGGTCTCCGGCGCGTTCCATCGCAGGGATCAGAACCTTGTGGTTGTAGCCGCCGGCACATGCGGCAGCAGCCACGAGAAGCGTCTTGATCAGCAGGGTCCGCCCCCATTCGGTGGCCCACAGCTCCGACGGTGAGTCGAGCACGATCACGGTCAGGGCCAAGCCGGCGACCCCCACCACAACGAGCGCCAACGTCGCGACGACCGAGAATCGCATCGCGAGTTGCAGCGAACGAGGTGCATGGCCGCGGCGGTGACGCCGCCAGAGCACGGCCACCAGCATCAGCACCCCGCCGGCCCACACCGCGCCACCGGCGACATGAACCACATCCGCAAACCCGGTCCAGACCCGGCTCCCCGTGGTCACGGTGTGGCCGTCGAACAGATGCGAACCCACCAGCGCGAGCGCTCCGACAACGGCCCAACCGGAGTCGATCGTCGGCCGCCACGCGTGATCACCCTGGTGGACGTACGGCTCGGACATCCCGGACGCCAGGGCGGGTCGCGTCGCATCGTCACCGATCGTCCCCCCGGCGCTGCGGGATCCGGCCCCGACGCCAACGAGTTCCTTTATCGCGACGACCGGATCCGGGGCGAACTCGACCGGGGCGATGTAGAGGTCGGCTCCCGATGTCAGCGCGAGACCGCCAGCGATGCGCAGCGCGACGGCTATGCCGAAGGGCGCCGTGACCACCGCGGCGACGGTGGACGGCGACGACAGCGCGGTCCACTCGCCTCCGCCTTCAACTGCTACTTGGGCTACGAGCTCAGCGGCTGCTCCGAGGACGACGAGGACGCCCGCCCGTCGCACCCAGTAGAGGACGTAGGCGACATCGCGGTGGTGACCGCGCAGGACGACCGCTGCGAAGACCAGCGCGCCAACGCCGATCAGTGTTCCGATCAGCGTGACCACACGAGCGGCGGCGCCCACCTGCTGCGCAACGGCGGACGATGAGGCGTCGGTTGCCAAGAAGCTGTCGAGGTCCACTTCGGCTGGTTCAGCGGGCGCCTCACCGAGCGAGGCGCCTGTCGAGGCCTGCGCCGTTTCGTCGTTGGCGCCTCCATCCAGTTCGCTCGCGGCAGAGCGGGCTGTGGTCGTGAAGCTGAAGCTCCCTTCGATCGGGTGCGCGTCCGGCGCCTTGACCATCCAGCGAACGCCTACCGTGCCATCCACGAGCGCCGGATCGAAGCGAAGTGTCCATGTGAGCCCGTCGGCGGTGGTTGCCTGCGTGGGCTCGCGCACCACGCCGGACGAGTCCAGGATCTGGAATCCCTCCCCGGTCGGCTCGGCCTCGCCGCTGAAGACGAGCGTGATGATCTCGACAGGCTGATCGACCGTCGAACCGTCGCTCGGCTCCGACGACTCGAACCCGGTGTGAGCCGCCGCCGGAGTTGCGAGAACGATGACGGCCGCCACAGGGAGCAGCAATGCGCCGAGCAGGCGGAGGGAGAGTTTCACGAGTACCTCGTCAAGAGATTGAAGGTTGGCCGGCTGTCTCGGAGGCACTCCGCCCCTGGCCTGTGCCCGGGAATGATACGACAGGCTGTCGTGAACGCGGCGTCACCCGCCGACCGAACACTCCGAGGCTGACAAGGCCTTCAGAACCCGCAGAGGTGGCCGACGAACTCCGCGAAGTGGTGGAGCTGGACGACGCCTGCAACCGCCGCGGCGATGGCTACTGTCGCCACTGCCACTGCCGCAACGATCCCCAGTGATGGGTGCCGCGGTGGCCCGATGAGCGCCTGCACCCTCAGCGGTACCGAACTTCCGCCGAACGCAGCGACGAGCCGGTCATGACTCGGACGGCTGAGTGCGACCCGGGCGAGGGCACGGGCGACAAGCCGCCGATCGCCCTCGAGGGCATCGACGGCGGCTTCGTCGGCACTTCGCTCAGTCGCCAAACGTATCTGTGCCGCGAGCGGAATGAGGAACGGGACCAGCGCCGCCGCGAGCTCGCTGGCGTACAGGTACCGGTGGTGGCCGAGCCGAAGGTGAGCTCGCTCGTGGGCGAAGACGACCTTTCGCTCTCGGGGCTCGAGCCGATCGAGCAGTCCGCGCGAAACGACCACACAGCCCGGATCGCCTGGGACCGCGAACGCAATGAACTCGGCATCGTCGACGATGCGGAACCGGCGACCGTCGGCAGAACTGACGGCGCGACGCCAGCGCCGCCGCACCATGAGAGCCCGGAGAAGTCCAGCAGGGAGCAGAATCAATGCCGACATTCCCTCGAAGTAACCCATCTCGTGGTGGTCCGGGATGACCGGGCACGATGAGAGAACCGGAGCCAGCAGCGACACGCGAGCCGCAAACCCCGCGGCAACGAGGACCAGCACGCCCATGACGGTCACCGATACGACAACGGCCACCATGGTCAGCAGTCTGACCGCCAGCATCGGCCGTACGGGCCATCGGATCAGGCCGGCGACGATCCCACCGGTTCCGGCGACCAGTGTCGGCAGGACGAGCGCCCCCGACACTTAGTGGTCCTCGTCCAGGATTCGGCGCAAGACATCAACGTCGTCCGTCGCGAGGGAGTCGATGAACCTGCTCAGCACCGCGGTGCGATCGACGGCCGCTCCGAGTGTGTCGGTCATCGTCGCGGCCCGGTGTTCTGCCTCCGACCTCACCGGCGAGTAGACGAACGAGCGTCCGACACGAGCGCGCTCCAACCGGCCCTTGTCCACCAGTCGTGTGAGCACGGTCGTCATCGTGGTGTAGGCGAGTTCAGGAGCAACGGCGTGCTGCACATCCGCCGCTGACGCGGGAGCGTCGACTGCCCACAGGTAGTCCATCACGTGCTCTTCGAGCGCGCCCATCGCGCGACGTCTGAGAGTCATCCAAGCCTCCTATCCGACGCCGAGGCTACAGGTCCTCCGATCATCGGCGCAGCCTCGAGCAACGCGACAACCGACGATCATCGAACCCGACTCGAGCACCTCAACAATATCCGCCCGGTGCCGACGAGGACGCTACGACACATTGTCGTAGTATCGATCGTGGCGTTGCCCACGAGTCCAACCAGGAGAGTCATGCCCACCGTGTCGATCGGGGTACCGCTATGGAACGCCGAAGACTACGTCGAGGAAGCCTTGGCGTCCCTTCTTGGGCAAAGCCGCAGGCCCGACGAGATCGTGGTCTCGGACAACGCCTCCACGGACAAGTCGCTCGACATTGTGCGTGGCATCGCGGCAGCAGAGCCGTCCATCCGCGTCATCCGCCAACCGGAGAACCTCGGAGCGGCTGCGAACTTCAACATCCTCGCTACGGAGAGCGACGGTGACCTGTTCGCATGGCTGGCGGCCGATGACGTCTGGGCGGAAGATCTTCTCGCAGGATACGTACGAGCCCATCAGACCGAGGACATCGCAGTCGCCTACGGCACCTCGTACTACATCGACGAAGAGGGCGCCCGGGCGGGAGCTCCCGAAACCGCCATATGGAGCGATGCCACCAATCCGGTCGACCGCATAGCGGATCTACTCGCAGATCCTGTGAGAAGTCACTTCCACGTGTGCCACCCAGTCTTCGGTCTCTGCCGCCGGAGTCTGCTTCTCGACACGGGACTCATCCGCGGCTTCGGTGGGTCCGACAAGGCACTGATCTTCGAGTTGGCTCTACGAGGCAGACTGACACAGGTCCCCGAGGCCTTCCTTCGTCGTCGACACCCGAGATCCTCCGTTCCGGCGAACCCTGATGCCGTCTCCCGTCGCAACTGGTTCGACCGCCGCGCACGAGGGGCGCCGATGCCAGTGGCGCGGCTCGCCGCCGCGCTGCTTGCGGCTACCGTCCGAGCGCCGATTCCGGCACGCGATCGCCTCACGGTCGCGCGGCGACTGATCGCCTGGCTGATGTCAGATCGGCGCCCACGCATCATGGGCGGGGAAGTCAAGTCGTGGGTCGCTCAATCGATCGGGGGGTCCCGATGAAGGTCGGCATCCTGGCCGGTGGCCTCGGCACCCGATTCTCGGAGGAGACGCAATGGCGACCGAAGCCCATGGTCGAGATCGGAGGGGTTCCGATCCTCTGGCACATCATGCGGCACTACGCCCACTACGGACACCGCGAGTTCGTCGTTGCGTGCGGCTACAAGGGCGACTACATCAAACGGTGGTTCCGTGATGCCGCCGCCACCATGGGTGACGTGACCGTCGACCTCGGTGCGGGGACCGTTGTCTCGCACGGCGACAGCGCGCCTGGTCTGGACTGGACCGTCGATCTCGTCGATACCGGTCTGCACACCGCGACCGGCGGCAGAATCAAGCGGCTCGAACCCCATCTCGGCCAGTCGACCTGCATGGTCACGTGGGGTGACGGCGTCAGCGACATCGATCTCGACGCCCTTCTGGCCTTTCACCGGTCGCACGGACGGCTCTGCACGGTGACGGCGACCCGGCCTTCGGCCCGGTTCGGACATCTGGAGATCGATGGCGACAAGGTCGTCGAGTTCAGCGAAAAGCCGCAGACGGGTGAAGGCTGGATCAACGGAGCGTTCTTCGTACTCGAACCCGGAGTGTTCGACTACATCTCGGGCGACGAAACGATGTTCGAACGAGAGCCGCTGTCGGGATTGGCTGCGGACGGTGAGCTGATGGCATACCGCCACGAAGGCTTCTGGCAGTGCATGGACACCCTTCGTGACAAGAAGTTGCTCGAGGAACTCTGGCAGGGAGACGCGCCGTGGAAGCTCTGGGATCGCTAGGAGGCCCCCGATGAGGGTGCTTGTAACCGGCCACGACGGCTACATCGGCACTGTGCTCGTGCCGATGTTCGAGGCAGCCGGTCACGACGTCGTCGGCGTCGACTCGATGCTCTTTCGCGGCTGCACGCTCGGAGACGAACCGGTCCCCCCTCGTGAATTCTCCATCGATGCACGCGATGTTGATCTGGAGTTGTTCGCCGACGTCGACGTGGTGGTGCACCTTGCGGCCATCTCCAACGATCCGCTCGGTGATCTGAACCCGGAGTCCACGTTCGCCATCAACCACCGCGCGACGATCGCCGTTGCAGAGATGGCGAAGGAGGCTGGCGTCGCACGCTTCTTGCAGTCGTCCTCGTGCAGCCTCTACGGCGCCCAGGGTGACACGCTCATCGACGAGTCCGCACCGTTCAACCCCGTCACGCCCTACGGAGAATCGAAAGTCCTGGCGGAGAGAGACCTCGCGGAGCTCGCCGACGACACGTTCAGTCCGGTCTACCTGAGAAACGCGACCGCGTACGGCGCATCACCACGGCTTCGCGGTGACCTCGTCGTCAACAACCTCACCGGATTCGCGGTCACCACCGGATACGTCTACCTCAAGAGCGACGGAACCTCGTGGCGGCCGCTCGTGCACATCGAAGACATCGTGCGGGCCTTTCTCGCGCTGGCGACGGCTCCCCGCGACGTCGTCCACAACGAGGCCTTCAACGTCTGTGCGAGCAGCGAGAACTACCGGATACGAGATGTCGCGGAGATCGTGGCCGAGGTCGTGAACGGGAGTGAAGTGCAGTTGTCGAACGATGCGTTCGACGACCCACGCAACTATCGCGTCAGCGGCGAGAAGCTCGCTGCCCTCGTGCCATCGTTCAAGCCACAGTGGACGGTTCGGCGCGGTGTCGAGGAACTGGCTGGGGCATACCGGCGGTACGGGCTGTCCCTCGACGACCTCGAGGGCGACCGCTTCATGAGGGTGAAGCGCATCGCCGGGATGCTCGAGGCACAGACTCTGGGCCCCGATCTTCGCCGCAGACAGACGAGTTGAGGAGTACCGCCGTGCCGATCGAAGCCTGCCGCAGCAGCGGGAGCACTGACCTCCGTGAGTTTCTCGACCTCGGCGTCACGCCATTGGCCGATGCACTGTTGCGTCAGGAGGACCTCGCGAAGCCGGAACCTCGATTTCCACTTCGCTTGGCCTTCTGTCCCGAGTCGGCCCTGGTTCAGATCACCGAAGACGTACCGGCCCAAACGATGTTCGTTGACAACTACCTGTACTTCTCGTCCTTCAGCGACGAACTCCTCGAACACAGTCGTTCCCACGCCGAGGCGCTCATCGAAGAACGCCACCTCGACTCGAGCAGCTTCGTCGTCGAAATCGGGAGCAACGACGGGTATCTGCTCCGAAACTTCTGCGATGCCGGTGTTTCTGCGCTCGGGATTGATCCCGCGCCGGACCAGGCCGCAGCCGCCACCGCGGCCGGCGTACCCAACATGGCCGAGTTCTTCGGGAGGGAGCTGGCCGCGCGGCTCGTCGAGCGTGGACCGCGAGCGGACGTCATCATCGCGAACAACGTGTTCGCGCACATTCCCGACATCAATGACTTCACGGCGGGGATGAAGCTGCTCCTTGCCGAGGATGGCGTGATCCACATCGAGAACCCGAACGTGCAGGACCTCATCGAACGCTGCGCATTCGACACCGTGTACCACGAGCACTTCTACTACCACTCCTGCATGTCGATCGACCGGCAGATGCGTCGTCATGGTCTCTGGCTCAACGACGTCGAGTACTTCCCCGACCTGCACGGCGGCACACTTCGTTGGCACATCGGTCACCATCAAGAGCCGACTGCACGTCTTCTCGACCGCGTCGCGAGTGAAGAAGCTGCGGGCCTAGGCTCATTTGAGTATTACGCGCAGTTCGGTAGGCGAGTGTCGTCGCTGATTCGCGACTTGCGAGAACTGCTGATCGAACTTCGCGCCAACGGTGCTCGAATCGCCGGGTACGGAGCCGCGGCAAAGGGCGCAACGCTGCTGAACACCGCCGATCTCGGCACCGACCTCATCGAGTACGTCGTCGATCGGAACACCTACAAGCAAGGCCTCTTCATGCCCGGCACTCACCAACCGATTCGCGACGTCAGCACCCTCGTCGCGGACAAACCGGACTTCGTCCTACTTCTTGCTTGGAACTTCCGAGACGAGATCATCGCGCAACAACGGGACTACACGACCGGTGGAGGCCAGTTCATCCTTCCCGTTCCCCAACCACAGATCATCGGAGGCGACTGAGATGACGACATGCCCTGCGTGCGCGGCGACTGAACTCCGGTTCATCGACTCCCAGTCCGGTATCCCGGGCAACAGTTGCCTTCTCCTCGACTCTGCAACCGCCGCCGCGGCGTTTCCCACCGGCGACATGACCTTGACCGTCTGTCAAGGTTGTGGGTTCGTCTTCAACGCCACATTTGATCCGACGTTGTCGGAGTACTCAGCTCGCTACGAGGAAACGCAGGGGTGTTCACCTCGGTTCGTCGAATTCGCCCGCGCACTCGCCTCCCGCTGGGTTGAGGACTACGACCTCGTTGATCGAACCGTGCTCGAGATCGGATGCGGTTCGATGGGCGAGTTCTTGCAACTCATGGTCGAGGCGGGAGTCGGACGGGCGGTCGGCGTGGACCCGGCGCTCGAGCCCCGACGCATCGACGTTGCCGAACCGGACCGCTTCGAATGGATACCCGACTTCTATCCGGTGCCGGACATCACGGACGACGTGTCGGCAATCGTCTGTCGCCACACGCTGGAACACATCGCCTCCGTCGGTGACTTCATGCGCTCACTGCGACAGACCATCGGCGCTCGGACCGACGTCATCGTCCTCTTCGAACTCCCGGACGTGCAGCGTGTCTTCGACGAGGTGGCATTCTGGGACGTGTACTACGAGCACTGCTCGTACTTCACGGCGGGCTCACTCGCCCGCCTCTTTCGCGCATCGGGATTCGACCCGATCAAGATCACCCACGAGTACGACGACCAGTACGTCGTCATCGAAGCACGGCCATCCCCCGATGGGCCCCCGTCTCACTCCCCGTCGGGCGGGGCCGAACTTCTCGAGCTGATCGCGAGCGCGGAGGAATACGGCCGGCGAGTGACGACCGTCCGCAGACAGTGGCGCGACCGAGTGAGCGCTGCCGTGGACGAGGGCCAACGAGTGGTGATCTGGGGGGCCGGCTCCAAGGGTGTGTCGTTCCTGACAGGGCTGCGCGAAAACGACATCCAATTCGCCGTGGACATCAACCCGGCGAAACACGGGTTCTTCATGGCTGGAACCGGACAGGAGATCGTGGCGCCTGACTTCCTCGCGACCTACCAGCCCGACCTCGTCGTTGCCATGAACCCGATCTATCTCGACGAGATCCAACAGGAACTCGAGGAACGAGGACTCAGCGCCGAACTCATCGGCGTCTGATCGGCAGCCGGCCGGCATCGATGAGATGTCATGCGGACACGACATAGTCGCTTCGCATGCCTGCGTCCCAATGCCCGGGCACATGGCAACCGATGATCATGTCGCCGGGCTCCTCCATCGTCACGACGATCGATCCGGATTCGCCGGGTGCCAGCACGAGCGTGGGTGAGCCGTGATCGCCTCCGTGCCCGTCATGGTCCGACGCCGCAGTCGAGGCATCGGCCATCTCGGCCTCGGCTGCGTTCTGCGCAGCGAGATCGCCGAACACCGCCTCGTGCTCCACCGCACCGATGTTCGTCATTCGCACTTCGAGAACAGTCCCGAGATCGAGTCTCGGGAGATCACAGCTGTAGCCGAACTCCAGCATGTCGATCTCCACCACATAGTCGACGCTCACCACCACATCCGCGTCGTGGTCATCGACGACAGCGTCGTCCTCATGGTCATCGACCGTGGAGGCCGTGGCATCATCCACGGCTTGAAGTTCACAACTGTTCTCATCGGAGACAGCGAGCGGATCGTCCTCGCCGCAGGCTGCCGCCAGGACAGCCAACGTCGCGAGCGCCGCGCCGACTCGAAGTATCCGGACGTGTGCATGATTCATACCCTGAGCAGACCATGTGGAACGCGGAAGATCACGGGCCTTTGGTCCTGAAGTCGGCGCTGGCTCAATCCACGATGCCGATGGGACTCAATCAGCTCGGTTCGTCGCTTCGACCGAGGGGTAGCGGCTCGGGTCTTCCGCAAAGAGCGCGACACACGCGGGCGAACAGAATCCGTAGCCGTCCAGAGTCGGCCCTGGTCCCGTTTGCGCAGTCGCGGCGTCGAGACGCATGCCACACACGGGATCGATGACCCACTTCCCCTCGTGGTTGCACGGGTCCACCAGGAATGTCTCGACGGGGTCATGGAGACCCTTCACCTGAGTTGGGCCTCGCGGAACAGCTGCGAAGGGCGTTTCGCCGACCGCTCGTGCAACCACCCGCGTCACCATAACCATGCCGGGTTGTGCGAGGGATGCCAGACGAGATGCGAGGTTGACGGTGGAGCCGTAGATGTCGCCGTTGCGGGCCACGACTGGTCCCTAGTGAACGCCGGCGCGGGCGTCGAGACCGAGCTCGTGGACGTCCTCGACGATCTCGCCGGCCACTCGCAGCCCATCGGCCGGATTCGTTGCCTCGACCAGGACGCCGTCGCCTGTAGCCTTGACCAGCCTCACGAGCGGACCGGACCGCCGAACGGCGGACTGTTCGATGGCCACCGCTGCATCGGCGCCGACGTGATCACCGTGCACATCGGTCAACGCGGTGAAGCTCACGAGGTCGACGAACGCCACCGCGGCTTCGATCTGCTCGCTGTTGTCCTCCATCCCCCACCATCCCCCGTCTGGCCGGTCCCGATCGAAGCTAGTCACGCGTGCGGCGCGGCACTCCGGACCCCCGATTGCGGGCACGACGGATGGAAATCCCAAGAGCGACCACCCAGATCAGCAACATCAACGACACGATGAGCAGAGCCAACGAACCCGGACGGTCCCGTGCCTCTTCTGCGCCCGCCTGTGCGGCGGCGGTGTCGACGGACACTGCGAGCACCGACGTAACCTCGACGACGGAGATCCAGACGACTGCGCCGCACCCAGTCGACCGACCCACAGTTGTCGGGCTCATGAACGGCGTCGCTGGGGTCCGTTGCGGCCGATGACGGGTGCTGCGTCTTGCTCCGGCTGCGCGTTCCGACCGAACGAGAGAATGTGGAGGCCGGTGACGGCGACGCCGGTCAACAGGAAGGGGATGCGGAACCAGTCGAGGTCGGGCGGTGGCGCCTTGTGGAACGACTCGGTGAAGTGGATGAACAAGAAGTAGCTGCCGTGCAGGAGTGAGAGAATCAGCACGGTGTGGGCGAGTCGGTGGAGCCAGGTCCAGGCGGGTCGGCCCATTCGTCGCAGTGCCCAATCCGAGGAGGTGGCTGCGAGGACGAGAGCGAGGAGCAGGGCGACCGAGCCGACGAGGTTGGCCAGTCCGAAGCCGGGTTCGAGGCGGGCCTCGCGGCCGAGTTGGGGAATGAATTCGTAGCCGAGGAAGCGACGGAGGCTCCAGCGAGCCCAGCCGTCGAGGATCAGCACGGCGTGCAGTGTTGCGGTCAGGGCGAACCAGATGCCGAGCTGGCGGCGCCACCGCAGCAGACCACGGGCCGAGGGCGCGAGCGTGGCGATGGGGCCGACGGCTAGTGCCGCGACGAGCAGAACGAAGGCGGCGTCACCCACGGCCTTCCACAGCCGCATCTCGGAAACCCAGTCCGGTCGGGTTGTCCAGAAGATCCAGACGAGGCCGGCTGAGCTACCGGCGACAACGACGTGGCGGCCAAGGCGCCGCCGTCGGCTCGAGCCGCTGGACCGGGCGTCGAGTGCGCCCGACCTCGCCCGGGCGCGGCCTCGGGGTCTCCCCTTGGTCTTGCACAACCTGCGGAGTCCTTTCTCCCGACGAAACGTCACCCACTACGACTGACTGTAGTAGCTCCCGGGGACCGATGGCCCCCTCTCGGCGATCTGCGCCGATCCGCCGATTCATCCGGCAGCTCAGCTCGAGCCTGCGACCGTCACTCGTGCGAAGAGTGCCGCGCGTACCACCGCAGCGATGCGGCCGAGCAACGCGGCGGTGAGCGCGACCAGTATCAGGCCGGCAATCGTCTGCGCCGAGGTGACCGCGTCGTCAGTGTCCACTACGTACATCGCGGCTTCCTTGGATGCCGTACTCGTCGATCCGGCGACCACGGGTATCCAGGCCTCGACATCTTGTTGACCCCGTCGTGCTTCGACGTAGACGAACCATCGGCCGTCCTGATCGACGTCGACCCGACCCGTCCAACCGTTCGGCGTCGCCGCAAGCGGTCCGGTCAGCGTGCGGCCGGCGCGACGGGCAACGACGCGAACCGGTTCACCGGCGTCTCCGTCTCCGGCAAGGACAACCTCGACGCTGACGACTCGATCCGTGACCTCGGCGATCAGGGTCACCTCGGTGACCTCGTCGCCTTGACCGGGATCGTGCGCTTCAGCGCGAGGAGGGCCGACCGTCGACGTGGTGACGACAACCGCGAGAGCCATCAGGACGGTGACCGGGGCGCGGCGGAGGGCGAAACGGGCCGCGGGATCCATCACGACGAGAACGGCAGCCACCCCGATGACGGCGAGCACGGCTCCCGCGGCCGCGTCGCCGAGCGTGGGTTGCACGCCGCCGGGCACGGCACCGAGGTAGGGCCAATAGGTGGCAAACAGCGCGGCGACGAAGACCGCCGTCCGGAGCGGCATCACCCATTGCATGCGTCGGCCGAGATCCGCGACCGCGAGCGCAGGGAGGACCAACGGAACGACGGGCGTGGAGAACCCGGCCGAGTCCAATCCGACGTACACCCCTGCCATGGCCAGCGTGAAGACCACGCCGGCCCACGTCGCCGGCCAGCGAACCCGGTGCGATCCCGCGGCCTGCACGGTGATGGCCGCCGCGGCAAGGCCGGTGGCCATCACCGGCAGGTACCACAGCGGCGAGAACTGGGCGACGTCGGTGTCGTACTCCAACACCAGGACCTGCCAGGCGCCGATCACCGCGGCCCCCGCCGCTCCCCCGACGAGAGTGTTGCCGACACCGGTTCGCGCCGTGGCAATGAACGCCACTCCCGTACCGAGGGCGATCGTCCCTGCCACAGCCGCGAGATGCGGTGGACTCCACAGCACCGCATCGCGCCCGAAGGCCTGGTGCCACCACTCATCCACCGGCGCAGACGCCAGCGTGAACATCGCGCCTGCTACAGCCAGCCCGACCGGCCCCGAAGCCACGGCGCGGTCACCGCGGCGCTGCCATGCCCACCAGATGACGACCGCGACGACCACGGCGACGCCTGCATAGAGGCTGAGGTGAGGCGGGCTGAACAGATCGTCGCGACCGCGATCGGTGTGCCAGGCATCGTCCCAGTAGACGCCGAACAACGCCGTCGCAAAGCCCACGAGAGCGCCCACGACAATCAGTGTGGACCTGCGCTGTTCTGCATCGGACCTCACGCCTGGAGCGTAGAGCTACCTCTCAGGTGGAATGTCAAGGGCGTCTTCGGCTTGGTCTGCCGGGATCAGCGGCTCGCCGCGTCGAGTTCGGTGTTGCTGACCGGCGCCTCGACGTCGGGAGCGGGTCGATGATGGCGGTGGCCGAACGCCATCATGAAGAGCACGCACCCGACCGCCACTGCAACGGCCACTCCGCTGATGAGAAGCGTGGAGCTGAAGGCAACGAGGCCGAGCGCGATGGCCATCGACAGCCCACAGCAGGCGACCATCGCAAGCGCAGCGGCGAACTTCCCTTTCACCGTGTCCAACATGGCATCAACCTCCCGTGTCGAGCCTTCTGCCCGTCCCATCGACTGCCGGCCCCACATCCTTGAGTCATCGCCGAGTCACGAGACCGTCAACTCGACGGCGTGCTCGGCTGGTGGCGACGAGCGGACGCGGTGAGGACCCAAAGCGCGGCAAGAGCGGTCACGGTGACCACGATCGAGGTGACGTGTTGGCGGGTCAGGCCATCACCGACGTGCGGGAGCCAGATCGAACCAACGGCACGAACACCTGCAACCGCGACCGTTGCTGCGGCGACCACGACGGCCGGCGGTCGAACTCGAGCCGCGAGCTCTCGAACGGCGACCGCGGCGACAATCAGCACGGCGGCCATGACCCATCCAATCGGAAACATCGTGGACGACACTCCGGGTGGGCTCAGCCCGACATCGCTCGCGGGACCGAAGCAGCCATCGCGGAAGATGCAGGCTGCCTCGTAGGCGGCGTAGCCGACCATCGCCAGCGGCACGATCGCGGCCACGCGACTCAGGCGCGGGACAGCTGATCGGTGCTCGGTCCAAGCGATCACCGCGGCCGCGCCAATGACGCCGGGCCAGAACTCCACGCCACTGCGGATGATCAGCATGTCCGAGAGGCTGCCGAGCGAGTTGGGGTCGTCCAGGGCAAGGGTGACCAGCCGCCCGACTGCCAGTCCGGCGAACGCGGGGCCGACGGCGACGTCGAGGAACCCGGGTGGCTCGGCGCCTGATGCGGCGAGCGGCGCAGTGTCCAACGGCCACCACCACATGAGCAGCGACGGGACGCCGAAGGCGATGATCACACTGACGAGGAGGCCGTAGTCGATCACCCGAGCGCATCCTCGATCAAGCCGGCGAGCCGCTGTTCGGAGATACCGCCGTCGACCCGGGCGCGAATGGTTCCGTCGGCGTCGAAGACATAGGTGGTGGGGTAGGCGGTCAGACCCAGGGCGACTCGGATCTCGCCGGTCGTGTCGTAGACGTTCGGGTAGCTGAGCCCGAGCTCTCGGAGGAAGTCCTGTGCCGCGTCGGGGTCGTCGTTGGACGCGATCCCCAGGATCACGGCTTCACCCGCGTAGGTGTCGGCGGCCGACTGCAGCAATGGCATTTCAGTTCGGCATGGCGCGCACCATGACGCCCAGATGTTGACCACCACCGGTCGGCCTCGCTGGCCGACAAGGATCGCCTCGAATTCATCGAGGCCCACCGACGGGAAGGAACCGTCGGCTGGCAGCTCCATGGGGTCGCCCGACGCGACGAAGTCGGGCAGATCGGGTTCACGCAGCGCGGTCCAGCCCGCCCACGCCGCGATCGCGACGACGATCGCGACCACCGCAAGCCGTCGCGTCGTCAATCGGTTCTCGGCCTCGCCGTCGGGGGTCGCGCTCGTCATTACGACAGTTTGTCGTAGTCTTGCCGGGTGCAGAGGTCACCTCGATGATCAGCGGCCCGATCGCGCTGGCGTTCACGGCAGGCATGGTCGCGACGTTCAACCCGTGTGGGTTCTCGCTGCTCCCCGCCTACATCGGCGCGTTCGTTGCCGGTGACCAGGTGCACGACCGCCTCGACCAGCGAATCCTGCGTGCGGTCGGTGTCGCCGCCGCGGTCTCGGTCGGGTTCATCGTCGTGTTCGCCTCGGTCGGGCTCATCATCGACAGCATCGCGGGAGAGGCCCGGCGCCAGCTCCCCTGGGTCACGATCGTCATCGGCGGGCTGCTCGTCGTTGCCGGGTTGGCCATGGCGGTGGGCTGGAAACCGACGCTTGCGATCCGCGGGCCACGGTTCTCGACCGGCGCGAACAGCCCGAAGGTGATGGTCGGCTACGGGATCACCTACGCCGTCGCGTCACTGTCGTGCACGATCGGACCATTCCTCGCCGTCACCGGCACCGCGCTTTCTCAGTCCACCGCCGAGGGACTGGCCACCTACATCGCCTACGCCCTCGGCATGGGCATCATCATCCTGGTGCTCAGCGTCGCCTCCGCGCTCGCCCACAGCACCGTGGCCAACCACATGCGACGACTCTCACGCATCGCCCCACGCGTCGGCGGCATCCTCATGGTGGCAGCCGGCGCATACGCCATCTGGTACGGACGATGGGAACTCGCCGTCTATGACGGCAACCTCGACACCGACCCGGTGATCGAGACCGCAGAGGACATCCGCCTCTGGTTCGTCGAGACCATTCAGTCCGTCGGCTCCCAACGGCTGGCCCTGTTGGCCGCGCTCGCTATCGCCACGGTGGTTGCGCTCACCCGGCTCCGCAGCCAGACCACCGCGGCCGCGCCGCCCGCCGCCTCGACCGATCCCGACGTCGGCGCGACCCGAAGCCGCACATGACCACGCGACCCGATGGGAGCATCATGACCAACAAACAAACGAAACGGGCACGACGGGAGGCCGCCCGACGCGCACGACAACGCCGACAGCGCATCCGCTGGGCCGCCGCGGCCGTGATCGTCCTCGCGGTGACCGGGATCGTCCTCTTCGCGGGAGGATCCGACGACCAGGTCGCTGCGCTCGCGCCCGACTTCGAGCTCGAAACGCCCGAAGGCGAGACGGTCCGCCTCAGCGACTACCGAGGACAACCGGTCGCCGTCACCTTCATGCACACCTATTGAGTGGCGTGCAACGCCAGTGCCCCCGAGTTGCGGGCGGCCTACGACATCCACAACGCTCACGGTTTCGAAGTTCTCTCGGTCAGTATCCAAGAACCCGACGCCGCAGTCGACGACTTCGTGGCCAGGTACGGCCTCGACTACCAGTTCCTCATGGATCGCACCGGCGAGATCAGTAGCGCTTACGAGGTCACGAGCACCCCGAGCACGTTCTTCATCGCCCCCGACGGCACGATCGCCGACAGCACCACAGGCGTGGTGAGCCGCAGCTGGCTCGAAGGAAACATCGACGACTACATCAGTTCCTGACCACTACTGCTGCGCAAGAACCGACGCCGCCGCCAAGGTCAGCTGGCCGGAGGCCGCGACCTGAGGTGGCGGCGCAGGATCGATCGATTGCCGACATCGAGGCCGGCGACGAAATGGTTGAGCGCTAGTGCCGGATCGTCGGCCGCCCGCAGAATCTCGGCCATCGCCCCGGCCGTGCGTTCTTCCGACGTCAGTCGTGGCCGGTACTCGTGGGTCCGCCCCACAGCGCGACGATCGAGCTCCCCCTTCTGGTGAAGGCGGCGGAGGACCGTGACCACAGTGGTGTGCGCCAACGGGTCGGGGATGGCATCGAGCACCAGTGCCGGAGTCGCCCACGAATCGAGTCGCCAGAGCGACCGCAAGACCAACGCCTCCAACTCCCCACTCCCCCGCCGCCTGGAGCTCGCGCCGCGAGTCATGGGCCCCCCATCAACCAAGTGAATTCCGCACTGATGGCAAACAGCGAGACTCCCATCATGACAGCGATTGCAAGTACGCCCCAATAGCGACTCCGTGACGCGTCGACGGCCAACCGTCGGGGAGAGCCCGACGGTTCCCCTGCGAGACGTAGCGCGCCGGAGATCGGGGCGACGCCAAGCTGTTGCCGACTCGCTGCGTCCGCCGAGACCTCGAGCGAGAGGCGCAACGTCGCAGCAGCCCGGTGGATTCCGGGCACGAACCAGCACGAACGCTCCGCGACGCGTGCGAGGAGAAGGTCTCGGTGGTGGCCCATCCGCAGGTGCGCCTGCTCATGGTGAATGAGGGCCCGCAGCTCGTCGTCGCACAGCTGGACCAGTGCCCCCTGCGAGACGAGAACGCACTCGTCGTCGCCGGGCACCGCCATCGCGTACACATCGCTGCGGTCGATGGGCGCGATCGAGATGTCGTCGATGCGCCGCCGCGGAAGGTGGTGAAGCTCGCGTCGGATCCATCGGCGCCTCCTCGCCGCGAACGCAATTGTGCGGGGCGCCGATACGAGCGCGGACGTGGCCATAGCGAGGCTCACCCAGCCGACCGCCGGTACGCCGCCAATGAGGTGGCGCTGCGCTGCCCCGGCTCCGGAGTCGCCCCGAAGCGCATTGGCACACGCCATCAGGGTCACGACGGCGAGGAAGCCGCCAAGCATCAGCGCCCAGACCGACATCAGTCGCACCGTGGTTCCCGCCGCACCTGCACGCCGCGCGAGACGTGGTAGCAGTAGGAGCGTCATGGTCGCTGTGATCAACTGGACGGTCACGGTCCACTCCCGTCGGCGGTACAAGTCAAGATAGCCGACTCCTCACTCGCGGCAAGGAGGAAGACCGGCCGGGGTTCGAGCCACGTCAACTACAGGTTGTAGTTGACGTGGCGCCATCCCCGCGGTTAGCTCCACGTAGGGGGGGTAACGATGGCGACCCGCAGAAACCTGATCGTTGGCGTGTCGTGGGTCATCCTGTCGGTGATCGGGCTTGTCGTCGCCGGCAACACCGAGATCCATCCCTTTGGTGCCTCGCGAGAAGCACGGATCTCCGATGACGCCTTCGACTTCTTGCTCTACCTCTCGATCCCCGTCATGGCGTTCGTTCTCGTCATGGGCGGCTATGCGGTCTTCCGAGACCGGGATCGAGGAGCCGACGAGGATGGAGCGCCGATCCGCGACAATCGTCCCTTCGTTTCGGCGTGGGTGCTCATCACGAGCGCCCTGGCGGTACTCGTCATCATCACGCCGGGCTTCACCGGACTCGACGAACTGAGGGCCGAGCCCGAACCGGAGGTCATCATCGACGTCCAGGGCGAGCGCTGGAGCTGGGAGTTCATCTACGTCGACTCCGATCGCCGAACCCGAGGCACCCTGGTCCTCCCGATCGACACGCGGGTCATGTTCCGGGTCACCTCGACCGACGTCATCCATTCGTTCTGGATTCCCGCCATGCGTATCAAGATCGATGCCATCCCGGGCACCATCACCACCACGATGGTCACAGCCGAGAAGCTCGGCTCGTTCTCTGACGAGTCCCTGTTGCGGGTCCAATGCGCCGAGTTGTGTGGCGTTGGCCACGCTCGCATGTGGACCCAGGTTGAAGTCGTCACCCAAGAAGAGTTCGAGGCGTTCGTCAATGGCTAGTCACCCGGCCCCGCCACCGGACCCGACCGGGGGAGGAATCGGCACATGAGAGTGATATGGGGCGTCGTAGGCGGCGCCGTTGGATTCCTCATTGGGGCGGTCCTCATCATGTCAGTACGGGCCGCGTCTGGTTCAGCCGCGTGGGAGGTCGAGTCCGTCACCGCCGGGGCCTGGCTCTTCGGCGTCGCCGGCTGGCTGCTCGGAGTCGGAGTATGGCGGTACTGGGTCCGGACCTGGTTCGGTCGAGAACCGGCCAGCTACACGGCGGCTGGCAAACATCGGTATTTCGACTTCGACACAGACCACAAGGTGATCGGCATCCAGTACCTCATCACCTTCCTCTTCATGTTCTTTCTGGCGGGTCTCTTCGCCATGCTCATGCGATACGAACTCATGAGCACCGGTGAAGACCTGGTTGGGTCGGACCAGTACAACTCGATCATGAGCCTGCACGGCACAATGATGGTGTTCGTGGCCGTCGCCGCGACGGTGGGCGCCTTCGGCAACTACGTCGTCCCTATCATGATCGGCGCCGACGACATGGCGTTCCCCAAACTCAACGCTCTGTCGTACTGGCTCGTGCCACCCGTACTCGTCGCCCTGACCGCCTCCTTCCTTGCCGGCGGGTACGACACGGGCTGGACTGGATACGCCCCTCTGTCGGTTGAGTCGGACACCGGTGGGCTCTTCTTCAACCTCGCGTTCTTCACGCTCGGGCTGTCCTCGATCATCGGCGCCCTCAACATCATCGTCACCGTCGTCGGTATGCGCGCGCCGGGCATGACCTGGACCCGGCTGCCGATCTTTGTCTGGTCGATCTTCGTCACCGCGATTCTCGCTCTGGTGTTCACCCAGTTCATCGGCCTTGCTATGCTGCTGGTGATTCTCGACCGTACTGCAGGCACGATATTTTTCGACCCTGCATCGGGCGGCGAGCCGTTGTTGTATCAACACGTGTTCTGGTTCTATTCACATCCGGCCGTCTACATAATGATCATCCCGGCGTTCGGGATCACACTCGAAACCATCTCGCATTTCAGCCGCAAGCCGCTGTTCGGCTATCGCTGGGCAGTGGGCGGCTTGCTGGGCATCATGGGAATGAGTTCGATCGTGTGGGCCCACCACATGTTCACGAGTGGTATGCCTGAGGCGCTTCGAAAGCCCTTCCTCGCAACGACCGAGCTGATCTCGATACCCACCGGCCTGATTTTCCTAAGCGCCCTCGGCACGCTGTGGTTGGGTCGTATCCGGTTCACCGTGCCGATGCTCTTTTCGCTTGGCGTTCTATTCAACTTCCTGATCGGAGGTGTCACCGGCGTCTTCTTGGCCGACGTTCCTGTCGACATCCAACTGCAGGACACGTACTTCGTCGTCGCCCACTTCCACTACGTGATTCTCGGCGGCGGCATCTTCGGTCTGTTCGGTGCGATCTACTACTGGTTCCCCAAGATGACCGGGCGCATGATGAACGCCCGGCTGGGCAAGGTCCACTTCTGGTGGATGATCATTGGGTTCAACGCCACCTTTCTCCCGATGTTCACGTTGGGAATCCAAGGCATGAACCGGCGTGTCGCCGACTACTCGCCCGAGTTGGAGGATGCGAACCGTGCCGTCTCTCTGGGCGGATTCTTCCTCGGAACGAGTTTTGTCATCTTCCTGTGGAATTTCATCATGAGTTGGCGCCGCGGCGAGTCCGCTCCTGTGAACCCGTGGGGTGCCCGAACACTCGAGTGGCAGATCCCATCGCCGCCCCCGCACGAGAACTTCGAGACGCAGCCCGTCGTACTGGCCGATCCCTACGGCTACGGCGAGCCCGACTCGGTCCATGCCGACCTGAACGCGGCCGGAAGCGCCGCTGGAGGTGAGTTCTCATGACCCGGCTTCGAGAGTCACCGGGCGCACAGACCGTCCTGCTTCTCGCCGCGCTGACGCTGATCGAGTACGTCGCCAGCGTGGGCGAGTGGTCCGGGCTCTTTGTATGGCTCACCGTCCTCGGTCTGGCAAAGGCCGGCCTGATCGTTCGCTCGTTCATGCAGTTGATGAACATCAGGGCGGTGAGCTGAATGACTTCCACCGTCGTTCCCGCAGCGCCGACCTATGGCCGCTTGCGGCTCAACCGAGTCGGACTCTGGCTATTCATGGCATCCGAGCTGATGCTCTTCGCCGGAATTCTCGCCACACGATTCGCTCTGCTTGGCACCGAAGTCGACGAACACGTGTCGCAGACCATCGGGCTGGTCATCACGTCGATCCTCCTTGCCTCCAGTTACACCGCGTTCCGGGCGGAGCACGCGGCATCGCACGGCGACCGCGCCGGTACGACCCGGTACCTCGGCCTGACCCTCTTGCTCGGAGCCGTGTTCCTAGGCGGTGTCGCGATCGAGTGGACTGAGGCCTTCGACGCGTTCCCACCGGGAACCGAGTACGGCTCCATCTTCTTCCTGATGACCGGAGTTCACGCGTTTCACGTCGTCACGGGCCTGATCTTCTTGGGGATCGTCGCCGGCGGAGCTCGCCGTGGCCGCTACGACGAGGATCCGTGGCCGGTCGAGGCCGGTGTGAAGTACTGGCATTTCGTCGACGTCGTGTGGGTGTTCTTCTACCCCGCGCTCTACCTGATCTGACAACGAACGGGGGCATCTGACTCCCGCGCATAATTCCGAGGAGTGGTTCGATGCGTATGAGAGCGATAACGGCAGTGACGACAGTGTCTGCCCTCTTCGGAGCAGGCTGTGGCATGGGCGGCGATGAGGTCGTCGTCCGTCCGGATGCGACTGGTGAGGTCGTGATCGACCTCACCGAGTTCAACTTCGGTCTCGACGTCATCGAAGTCGTGGCCGGCGAGACGATCACGTTCGTGTTGGTGAACGAGGGTGCGAATGAGCACGAGTTCATGGTCGGGCGCAATCTGCAGACCACCACTCTCGGTTACCCCAACGGATTCGAACACGATCTCTTCGAAGGATTGACACCAGTGGTGGAGCCACCGGGTGCGGGAATGTTCATGGGCGCGGGAATGGACATGAGCGACATGGACATGAGCGACATGGACATGAGCGACATGGACATGAGCGACATGGACATGAGCGACATGGACATGAGCGACACGGACATGAGCGACACGGACATGGACGGCGAGGAGCACGCGGACGACATGGACATGAGCGACATGGACATGAGCGACACGGACATGGACGGCGAGGAGCACGCGGACGACATGGACATGAGCGACACGGACATGAGCGACACGGACATGAGCGACACGGACATGAGCGACACGGACATGAGCGACACGGACATGGACGGCGAGGAGCACGCGGACGACGACGGCGAAGCGCACGCCGGTTTCATGGTGGTGCGCCGCGCCGGGGAGATCGCACGAGTCACCATCACGATCCCTGACGACGCACTCGGCACATGGGAGATCGGATGTTTCCAAGGACGCGGCGCGCACTGGGACGCGGGCATGCGAGCGAAGTTGGTCGTGCTGGCGGCCTGAGGTGGACGCCGTGACCGCCACGCACACGTCCAGCGTCCGCGACTATGTCGCGCTGACCAAACCGAGAATCATCGAACTGCTGCTTGTGACGACGGTCCCGGTCATGGTCTTGGCCGCCCCCGGTTGGCCAGGGACGGCTCTGGTGGCCGCGACGGTACTTGGTGGGACGCTCTCGGCGGGCGGCGCCAACGTGTTGAACATGGTCTGGGACCGCGACATCGACGCTGCGATGGAGCGCACGGCGAGCCGACCACTCGTGACCGGCGCGATCCCGGTCACGAACGCGCTTGTCTTCGGACTCGCGCTCGGGGCGCTTGGTCACGGCGTACTGTGGTGGCAGGTCGGCGCCGCTGCCGCGTGGCTGACGACGGGTGCGCTCGGCTTCTATGTCGTGGTCTACACCATGATCCTCAAGCGTCGCACCGCGCAGAACATCGTGATAGGTGGCATTGCTGGCGCAGTTCCGGTGTTGGTCGGCTGGGTCGCCGTGACTGGCGAACTGTCCTCGGCGGCATTCGCGCTCTTCCTCGTCGTCTGTCTGTGGACGCCGCCACACTTCTGGGCGTTGGCCATCCACTACCGCGAGGACTATCGCGGGGTCGGTGTACCGATGCTCCCGGTCGTGGCGGGGATCGACCGCACCTTGAGCCAGATTCGCCTCTACACGTGGGCGACCGTTCTCGTGTCACTGACCCCGATGTCTGGAGACGACGTTGGCGCCGTATATGGCATCGGTGCGATCGCCGCTGGCGTGTGGTTCATCACCGCCGCGTATCAGCTCGATGAGGAGCGGGCCATGCGCTTCTTCCGGGTCAGCATCACCTACCTCGCGGTCGTATTCGCGGCCGTCGGGGCACAGGGCGTCTGGTCGGGCATTTGAACCATCCCCGCACCTCGCCCACCGATGCTGCGGCGTGGCCGAGGGATGCGGGCTCCCGGCTGGCTGCGTGCGGCCTTGCGCTCTGCTTGGGTCTTGTCGCGGCGGGTTGTGGCGAAGCGGCGGGCACGCAGCGGATGCTCGCGGCGCCGGTTGCCGGCAGCGTGCCACCAGCCGGCGCGCCGGCGGACGCGGATGCCGACGAGTTCCGTCGCATCCTTGCGTCGTTAGACGGCATGCCGGTCGTGGTGAACTACTGGGCCTCGTGGTGTGCACCTTGCCGGTCCGAGATGCCGATCCTGGTCGCTGCGGCCGTCGAACTTGAGGGCTCGGTGGCGTTTCTCGGTGTGGCAAGCGAAGACCGTCGTGAAGACGCTGACGAGTTCATCCGCGAGTTCGCCGTCCCCTACCCGAATCTTCTCGATGCCGACGGAAGCATCGGAGCGCTCGTTGACCTGGTCGGCCTTCCTGCGACTCTGATCGTTGGGCGCGACGGCCGACTCGTCGCCCGCCACGACGGCGTCCTGACCGAAGACCGCCTTGAGGAGCTGCTCGCGGCGGTGAGCTGAACGATTGCGCGGCCGTTGCGCACGGCTCGCCACCGGCCCTCGGGTGCTTGTGGAAAGCCGCTCCAGGGTGCTGGATGCCATTGAACAACGCGACATCCCTGGCACTAGTCATCGAGACGCCACGACGGGGACACCGTTCGAGACCGCTGCATCTGCCAGGCTGTCGTCGTAGGTGATCAGTCCGTCGAGGTCGTCGCCAAGGTCGAGCGCTGAAGCGAGATGAATCGCGTCGAGCGACCGCAGCCCGGACGGATCAAGCCTGCCAGCACTCTCGAACACCGCTGGCGTGACGTGGACTGTCTCTGGCTCGGCTACCACCAACTTGACCAACGCCGACGTATCAACATAGAACGCCACCTCAGTACCGCTCGTCGTCTCTCATCTCCAACAGCGCGCGCGACATGGCGGGCCCGGGCTCGGGGGCCGCCAGATCGATCAACCTGTCGCGCGCCGGTCGAGCACTTCCTTCGTCGATCAACCCTCGTATACGCGACTTCGGAATCGCCGACATCCGAGCAACAGGACGGCCACGATCCGTGATCGTCACCGTCTCCCCAGCTACAGCCTGAGCGACCACCGCCGACGCGTTCTGCTTGAGCGCACGGATCCCAACTTCAGACATGTGCTTCAATGAAGCACATGTGGGGTTGAAGGCAACCCGCGAGCGAGACGCCCAAGCACGAGACGTCTACCAGGTCCAGGCGGGTCGGCCCATTCGTCGCAGTGCCCAATCCGAGGAGGTGGCTCCGAGGACGAGAGCGAGGAGCAGGGCTACCGAGCCGACGAGGTCGGCCAGTCCGAAGCCGGGTTCGAGGCGGGCCTCGCGGCCGAGTTGGGGAATGAACTCATAGCCAAGGAAGCGACGGAGGCTCCAGCGAGCCCAGCCGTCGAGAATCAACACTGCGTGTAGTGTCGCGGTCAGGGCGAACCAGATGGCGAGCTGGCGGCGCCAACGCAGCAGACCACGGGCCGACTCCGGCGCGCACGGCAACGCCCACAGCGCATCCGCTGGGCGACCGCCACGGCGGTGATCGTCCCAGGGGTCTGCCGCGGTTGGAGGTGACAGGTTGGTTATGCGGCGAGGGCCGCGGGTGGGGTCATGATGGTTTCGTATTCTTCGGGGGTCAATCGGCCGAGGGCGGGTTGGCGTCGGCGGCGGTGGTAGGTGCGTTCGATCCAGGTGACGATCGCGATGCGAAGCTCGTCGCGAGTTTCCCAGCGGCGGGTGTTGAGCACGTTCTTCTGCAGTAGCGAGAAGAAGGACTCCATAGCGGCGTTGTCGGCCGCAGTGCCGACTTGGCCCATCGAGCCGACCATGCGATGCCTCGTGAGTGCCCGGTGGACCTTCCGTGAATGAAATTGGCTACCCCTGTCCGAATGCAGAATGCAGCCGGCGACATCGCCTCGCCGGGCGGCGGCCATCTCGATCGCAGCGACCACGAGGCGGGCCTTCATTCGTTCGTCGATGGCCCAGCCCACGATCCGGTTCGACCACAGGTCCTTGATCGCGCAGCAGTAGATCTTGCCTTCGGCGCTGCGATGCTCCGTCAAGTCCGCAACCCACACCTGATTCGGGCCATCGGCTGAGAACTCGCGGCGGACCAGATCGTCGTGCGCAGCCGTCGCTGGCGATGACTTCTTGCGGGTCTTCTTCTTGCCGAAGCTGCACCACCAGCCGTTCTCGCTGGCGATGCGCCACACCGTTCGGTCACCGACGTCGATGTGGCCGGCGGCGCGGACTTCATCGGCGAGGAACCGATACCCGAACTCCGGGTCGTCGCGATGCGCGTCGAACACCGCGTTCGCCACATAGGCCTCATCGAGCTCGGCATCGGTGAACGGCTGATCGAGCCAGCGGTAGTACTGCTGGCGACACAGCTTCAACACCCGGCACGTCACCGTGACGGGGATCCCGTCAGCGGCAAGGTCGCGAACGACCGGGAACATCATTTTGGGGGCAGGTTCGCCTGCCCGAGATACGCAGCCGCACGGCGCAGCACCTCGTTCTCTTGCTCGAGGAGCTTCACCCGGCGGCGCAGCTCCCGATTCTCTTTCGCTTCCGCGGAGGTGACGCCGGTCTTCTCGCCGGCATCGATCGCCGCTTGGCGGATCCACTTCGACAACGTCATCGCGTGGATCCCGAAATCCTCGGCGACCGACTCGAGCGTTACTCCCGGACCGCGTTGGCGAGCGACCCGCACGACGTCGTCGCGGAACTCCTTCGGATAGGGCTTGGGCATAGTGACATCCTTCCAGGCCCGCCGAAGCAAGCCAGATCAGTTGTCACCTCCAACCGCGGCAGACCCCAGCGCCTCGAAGTGCTATCGGTCAGCATCCAAGAGAACCAACGAAGAGGTGGATGCGTTCATCGTCATCGGCTGGACTACCCATTCCTGATGGATCGGACCGGAAATCAGCACGCTCTACCGCCAACCCAGAACATCGAGTCGGGCACGACCTCACTGGACCTCGAGCAGAGTCATCATCCCGGCTTCCGCGTGCTCCTGGATGTGGCAGTGCACTGCCCACAGCCCTTCATCGGTGGCCCGCATTGCGATGTCGACGGTTTGGTTCGAATACACGAGAACGGTGTCACGGAAGTGCCCCTCGTCGATGGGTTCGCCGTCGATCGCCGTGACCATGAAGAACTGGCCATGGAAGTGAATCGGGTGGAGGGCCTGCGAGTCGTTCTTCAGCCGAAAGGTGTGGATGCGGTCGGACTCGATGGTGAGCGTCTCGGCGTCGGCGTAGCTGCGACCGTTGAATCCCCACTGCGGCGACATCATGCCGGCCAGGAAGTCGAGCGAGTACTCGTGGTCGATTTCGAGGTCAGCGAGCGCGGCGGTCTCGGGGACTTCCCGGTTCACCGGCGACACGACCTGCCCGACAGCTGCGACCGGAGCACCGTGAGGATCGATCGTTGCGATGTCGAATCCTTCGCCGTTGAAGCTCTCGGACACCCGGACCGGCCCGTCGGGCATCTCGAACTCGATGTCGACCCGGTTGCCAGGAGCAAGAACAACACCGTTTCCGTCGAAGGGCTCGCGAGCCAGCATTCCGTCGACCGCTATGGCCCGGGGAGCCACGCCGTCGAACACGGGCGCCATCACCCTCGCATTGCTGGCGTTGACCATCCGAACCCGGATGCGTTCGCCCGGCCGCGCTGTCAGGGTCGGGAAGACGACCCCGTTCGTCGTGACGACGTTGCCCCACCGACCGTTGTGGGTGATGTCGGGCATCTCGTTGAATCCCTCGAAGAGAGAGCCATCGCGGTTGAGCAACCAATCGTCGATCATCCACACGAGGTCCTGGTCGTAGTGAGGCTCGTCCGGGTCGACCACCACGAGGCTTCCGTACAGCCCCCGCTCGATCTGCTCAGACCCTCTGTTGTGCGAATGAAACCAGAACGTGCCGGCGTCTTTGGGCACGAACTCGTAGCGGAACGCACCGCCCGGCTCGATCGCCGCCTGGTTGACTCCAGGGACGCCGTCCATCGCGTTCGGGACGCGAACACCGTGCCAGTGGATCGACGTGGCCTGTGGGAGTTGATTGTCGAGGTTGACAACCACTGTGTCGCCCAACTCGACACGAATCTCCGGGCCCGGAACGCTGCCGTTGTAGGCCCACGCCTCGACATCCATGCCGTCCGCCAGCGCGAGCGTGGTCGGCTCGGCGACGAGGTCGAACTCCCTGATCTCCCCCGATGCCGAAAGCGACAGCGGATAGGCTCCGGCGAAGTCCGCCAGCACAGCCGCGCGATCGCCAGTTCCCGGCTCGGACGGGTCCCCGAGGGCGTAGTAGACGGCTCCGGCCACTCCGAGCGCGACAGCGACAACAGCGGCAACGCCCGATCGATTCACGGCACCAACCTAATGTCTTCCGGCGCCGCCTACGACTGGCTGTAGTAGGCCGTTAGGATCACCGCCGTGCGATCACCCTGGTTCCTGCTCACCGCCCTCGCACTGCTCGCGGCGACTGCATGTGGCGCCGACGAACCGAGCGATGCGGCGGCGACCGAGCGTCTCGTCTCCACCGCGACCGGCGGCCAGGTCGACTTCAACTCCCTGGAAGGCACCGACACCCTCTTGTGGTTCTGGGCTCCGTGGTGACCGACGTGTCGAGCGGAAGCCCCTGCGGTCGCAGAGGTGCACAGAATCTACGGAGACCGGGTCGACTTCGTCGGCGTCGCAGGGCGAGATGACCTGTCCGCAATAGACGAGTTCATCGACACGTTCGATGTTGGTGCATTCGAGCACGCGGTCGACTCGGATGGATCGGTCTGGCGAGACTTCGAGATCTCGACCCAGCCGTCGTTCGTGTTCATGGATGCCGACGGCGCAACGACGACGCACGTCGGCGCCCTCGGCGTCGACGGCCTGACCGAGCGACTCGATGATCTCACCTCCTGATCCAACGGACGACACAGCCCCATGACCTCTCGTCGACCGGCGGTTCCCGTGCCGGCCCGTTTCGTTCCTCTCGTGCTGGTCATGGTGATCGTCGCCGCCGGCTGCGGATCCGACGACCCGGTCAGGGTTGCCCAGGCTGGAGACCTCGGTCACATCCACGACCTCGTCCTCGAGCCGGACGGCGAGCTGTTGGTCGCCAGCCACACGGGGCTCTACCGTATCGAGGGTGAGAATCGCGCCGTCTTGGTCGGCGATGAACAGCACGACCTCATGGCGATGGCGGCCGAGGCCGACACCCTGATCGCTTCGGGTCATCCGAACCTCTTGATCGAGCGTTACCGAGTCGAGGGCCGTCCGCCGTTCCTCGGTCTCGCCCGCAGCATCGACAGCGGGCAGAGCTGGCAGATCGTCGGCCTGCTCGGCGCAGCCGATTTCCACGCGCTCGTCCCGACCGACATCGGTCTGTTTGCGGCCGAGACCGGCGGCCGGATCTGGTTTCTCGACCAGGCCAGCGGAGACTGGTCAGAGCTCGGTGCAGTCGAAGCCCGCGACCTTGCGGTCAACCCTGACGACCCTGACCAGCAGCTGGCCCCCGACTACGACGGCGTCGTCTGGGCCAGCGCTGACCGGGCAATGACCTGGACCCGCCTGGACACCGCGCCGTCACTCGTCGAGATCGAATGGACCTCCACAGGAGACATCATCGGCGCCGCCGAAGACGGCCGAATCTGGAGCGCCGAACGACCCGAGGGCCCCTGGACCGAGACAGCAGAGCTCGAATCCGGCGACGAGGTGGAGACGTTCTACGTCGATCCCGACGGTGACTGGTGGGCAACCGTCCACGGCGGTGCGATCTTCCACAGCTCCGATGGCGGCAGGAGCTGGGAGCAGGCCTACGACCCTCCGGACCGACCGTGAAGGCTCCAACCCGAGGCTCCCAGACTTCAGACGCGGATCGGAGGTACTCCACCGCGTCCGAGGCCGACGACTGAACTACGACACAGTGTCGTAGTGTCCCAGCATGTCCGATTGTTGCGCGTCGTCCGCCCCGACCTCCTCGGCGGCTAGTCCTGAAAGTCAGACCTCATGATCTTCGCCTCGCTCCCGAGTCCGCCCAGCGAGGCGTTCGAGCTCGGACCCCTCACCCTGCGTGTCTACGGACTCGCGATCGCGCTCGGGGTTCTCGCCGCGGTCTGGCTCGCACAACGGCGCTGGAGCGCTGCCGGCGGGGACCCCGACGACATCTCCCGCATCGCGATGTGGGCGGTTCCTGCAGGACTCGTCGGAGCCCGCCTGTATCACGTGGTCACCGACTGGCGATTCGACGAGGGTGTCGCCGAGCCGTTCAAGATCTGGGAGGGCGGCCTCGGAATCCCCGGGGGAATGGCCGCCGGCATTCTCGTCGGGCTGTACTTCATCCGTCGCGAGGGATGGGATCGTCCAACACTGCTCGATGCGGTCGTGCCCGCTCTGCCACTGGCGCAGGCGATCGGTCGGATCGGGAACTGGTTCAACCAAGAGCTCTTCGGCGGGCCAACCGACCTTCCCTGGGCCGTGGAGATCGATCCAGAACACCGGCCGGCAGAGTTCGCGAATTCAGAGGCGTTCCATCCGACCTTCCTCTACGAGTCTCTCTGGAACCTCGGACTCGTCGCCCTTCTCATCTGGATCGGGGCGACGGGCCGACTGCGGAAGGGGGCGCTGCTCGCCGTCTACATCGTCGGATATCTAACGGCGCGACTCTGGCTCGAGACCATCCGCGTCGATCCCGCAACCGAGCTCGCCGGCATCCGAATCAACATCTGGATGAGCGTCGCGGGAATCATCGTCGCCGGAGGCTGGCTGCTGCGAAACGGTCGGCCCGCAGACCCGGTCACGGCCTCGAATCGGGCCGCGACCGATTCTCGATCCGGTTGAGACGCGCATGGCAACTCGTCGAACCAGTGCCCTTGGATCCGCCACAAGGACCTTCGTCTCTACCCCTACCCCCTAATGGTATCTACAGTCGTGTTGTGGGCGAAACCGTCCGCCCGAATCGAGGAGGTACAGATCGTGAAACACATGACAGGTGCGACCCACATGTGGTTGCTGGTAGCCGCCGCCACAGCAGCGCTGATCTTGGGCTGGGGCCTCGGTTGGGCCCTTGCTCTGGCGTTGATCGGGTGCGGGGCCATGGTCGCGGCCGTGTTCTGGCTCGGGCGCAGCTCGGCGGAGCAGGTCACCGACCGCCCAGTGGATGCCGGCGAGGCCGTGGAGCGTCAATAGACCCACCGAGCATCACCGGGGATCCATGAGCCACGACCACCCTTCCGAACAACCGGGTCCCACAGACCATGGCAGGCACGACGACGCAGCGCCGGACTCGTTGACCCTTACCGGAGCGGTCTCGCTGGGAACCGGCGTGATGATCGGCGCGGGCATCTTCGCACTCACCGGCCAGGCCGCCGGTCTGGCCGGTGACCTGTTCCCATTGGCCTTCCTGGTGGCCGCAGTCGTCGCCGCGTCCAGCGCCTATTCGTACGTGAAGCTCTCCAACGCCTTCCCCTCCTCCGGCGGCGTCGCGATGTTCCTCAAGGAGCAGTACGGGCTGGGGACCGCAACCGGCGTCTTCGCACTCTTCATGTACGTATCCATGGTCATCAACGAGAGTCTGGTGGCCCGGACGTTCGCGGCGTACGTCCTCCAGATCGTCGACCTCGGTTCGACGGATTTCTGGATACCTGCGCTCGGCGTTGGACTGCTCGCCGTCGCGTTCCTCGTCAACATCGCCGGCAACCGACTCATCCAGACCACGGCAGGCGCCATGGCGGCCGTCAAGGTCATCGGTCTCACCGTCTTCGCCATCGTGGGCCTCTGGTACGCGAGCAGCGGGAACTTCACAAACGGCAGCGCCACGGGCGGGAGATCAGCGACATTCGACGGATTCCTCGCCGCAGTCGCATTGACCATCCTGGCCTACAAGGGATTCACCACCATCACCAACAGCGGCGGCGAGATCGTCGACCCCCATCGCAACACCGGCCGCGCCATCGTCATCTCGATCGCCATCTGCTCGGCCCTCTACCTGGTCCTGTCCATCGCCGTCGCCGGCAACCTCACCATCACCGAGATCATCGACGCCGAGGACTTCGCCCTGGCCCGCGCCGCCGAACCGGCACTCGGCGACGCCGGGCTCTGGTTCACCGTCAGCATTGCCGTAGTGGCCACCGCGTCGGGCGTCATCGCCAGCGTTTTCGCCGCGTCGCGCATGCTGGCCATGCTCTCGCGCATGAAGGAGGTTCCCCATCGCCACTTCGGCATGCCCGGCCCCATCCGGGTCCACACGATGGTGTACACCATCGCCTTCGCGATGGCCCTCACCGTCGCGTTCGACCTACGCCGAATCGCTGCGCTCGGCGCGATCTTCTACCTGATCATGGACATCGCCATCCACTGGGGCATCTTGCGACACCTCCGAAGCCGCATCGACGTCAACCCCGCCATCGTCGCCACCGCCATCGTCCTCGACGTTGTCGTGCTGGCCGCGTTCGTGTGGGTGAAAGCCAGCGCCGACATGTTGATCATCTATGTCTCACTCGCCGCCATCGCCGTGATCGTCGCCGCCGAGCGGCTCTTCATGCGCTCACACACCGACGCATCCGGCCACATGGACATGTGATCGGCCCCGGCAGAGATCACGTCGGCAACAACTAGAACCGGACGCCCATCGGGTCGCGCGGCTCGGCGCCTAGATCGAAGTATGCGACGGTCACCATCCCCATCGCGCCAGACATGAGATTCATCGGCACCCGCTGGATCATGGTGTTGAATCCCAGCACCGCGTCGTTGTACGCCGCCCTCGCCGCAGCGATGCGGTCTTCCGTGGCGGCCAACTCGGTTTGGAGCGCGGCGAAGCTCCGATCGGCTTGCAGGTCGGGGTAGGACTCAGCCACCGCGAGCAGGCGACCCAGCGCCTCGGACACCGATTGCTCCGCCTCGGCTCGATCGACCGGCCCTGTCGCGCCAAGAGCATTCGCACGCGCCCGAGTGACGGAGTCGAATGTGGAGCGTTCATGGGCGGCGTAGCCACGGACCGACTCGAGCAGGTTCGGAATCAGGTCATGACGCCGAGCCAGCTCCACCTCGATCTGCGCCCAGGTGCCATCAACCCCAGTACGGCCCCGGATCATGCGGTTGTACATGACCCACGCCCATACGACGGCCACCACGACGACAGCCACGACCACACCAGCGACGATCACGACGGATCGACCTCCTCGGGGCGCCCGGTGGACCTGGCATGGATCTCACGCCAGACGCCCCAGCGGCCAACCTCGACGATGTCGAGCCCGGCCGCGGCGACGTTGTCCTCGGTTCGCCGGTTGATCTCGGGACCCATGAGCCGGGCGACGACCGGGGCGATCCGGTCAGCCAACCAGCCGAGCACTGCGTTGCGAGGTCGGACGTGTTCGAGCAGTAGTACCTGCCCCTCAGGGCGCACCACCCTGGCCACCTCGCGCAACCCGGCGACAGGGTCGGCAACCGAGCAGAACACACAGGTCGCTGTCACGGTGTCGAAGGAGGCATCCTCATACGGCAGGTCCTGAACGTCAGCCACATCGAGGCCGACGGGGCGGTCCAGCCGCTCGGCGACCCCTCGTGCCCGAGCCATCATGTTGGCCGACACGTCGATCCCGGTCAGCTCGACTCCGTCGGGGTACAGGCCCAGGTTGCGGCCCGTACCAACACCCACCTCCAGTGTGTTGCCCTCGGCGTGACTGAGGAGGCGTTTGCGTCGGCGACCGACCCCGAGGAGGTCCATCGGCTTGTCGAACAGGTCGTAGAACCGGGCGATCCGGTCATAGCGCGCAGTCACCGCGTCCTGAGCGGGTGAGTCACCGGCGTTCATTGGAGCTCGCCGACGCGTTCGCGATATTCCTCGGTCGAGAGTTCACCGCGGGCGTAGCGCTCGGCCAGAATCTCGCGGGCACGGTCCGAAGGATCCCTCGGTAGAGGTCCTTCCTGCGACGCCGGACCGGCGCCCGAGACCCGGACGAGCCACACGAGCAGCATTGCGAAAAGGGCCATCATCGCCACACCCCACAGCCACATCCACCCCCCTCCCCAACCTCCCATGTGATCCCAGCCATCGCCGGCATCGGCGAGAATTCCAAGCAGGGTGACCATTCGAAATCGTTTTCCTTTCGTGAAGGCGAAGTGCAGTTCCACCATCACTCTCATTGGGAAACCCGCGAACCGACAGAGCCTTTGGTCCCTACCCCTACCCCCTATCTGGTGGAATGGTGGCAGGATGAACATGCGGTCCGGGTCCGATGCGGTCGACGTTTGTGCGGGTTCGTGTCCGTGTGCAACGCGGCGCCATGACCCTCGCCTGGTGGTGGTGACCGGTGGGCCCGGCGCGGGCAAGACCGCGGTGTTGGAGATGGCGCGGCGCAGCTTGTGCGGCCATGTGGTGATCCTGCCCGAGGCCGCAGGCATCGTCTTCGGGGGCGGGTTCCCGAGACTGACGTCGTTGCCGGCCCGTCGCGCCGCGCAACGCGCCATCTTCTGCGTGCAGCGCCAGCTCGAACGGCTCCACCTCGAGCATCGGACCGCAGCGGTGGTGCTGTGTGATCGGGGCACGCTCGACGGGATCGCCTATTGGCCCGGCGGACGCAACGACTTCGAGACCGACATGGCCGTCACGGTCGACGCAGAGCGGGCGCGTTATGCGGCCGTGATCCACCTGCGGACGCCGGGTCAGGACAAGGGCTATGACCACTCGAACCCACTGCGGACCGAGGACCCCGACACCGCAGCCGAGATCGATGCCCGCATCGCCGACGCCTGGCACCACCACCCGAACCGCACCATCGTCGACGCCACCGTGGACTTCCCGACCAAGGCCCAACGAGCCCTAGGCGCCATCGCCGCCGAGCTCCCTGCATGCTGCATCCCCGAATACTCCTGAGCGCCGCCGGCACCGCTGGTGTCCTCGGCATGACCGCGTGGACGGCACGGCACCTCTCCTCGCCGGCTGTGCGCACCTGGGAACCCCCGACCCTTGCCGGTCGGCGTTGGGGTCGCCTCTGGGCCCGCAGCGGCGGCGACGGTGCCACCGCCATCATGTTGTTGCATGGCCTGGTATCGACCGGCGACATCTTCGGCGCCGGGTTCGACCGCCTGGCCGAGCGTCATCGGGTGGTGGTGCCTGATCTGTTGGGGTTCGGCCGGTCTCTCGACGAGGCACGGACTGCATTCAGCGTCGAGGCGCATCTCGATGCGCTCGACGAGCTGGCCGAGTCAACGGGCGCGCTCTCGGCGGACCGCGTCATGGTCGGGGCCCACTCGATGGGGTCGTCACTGGCGTTGCGGTGGGCGGCCCGTCACCCCGACCGAGTGGTGCGGGTGGTGTGTTGGGGTGCCCCGGTCTACCCCTCCCAGAGTGCCGCTCGCACTCGGATCTCGGGGAGCACGATGGCTCGGCTGTTCGTGCTCGATACGGACCTGGCGAAACGGGCGTGCGCCCTCAGCTGCCGGCACCGCCGCGCGGCCGGGTGGCTCACCGTCGCCGCCGAACCCCGCCTCCCGATCCCCGTCGCCCGCGCGGTTCCCCTCCACACCTGGCCCGCCTACCGGGACGCCATGCGCCACCTCGTCATCGACACCGACTGGACCCGACTGCTCGCGCGCCTCGATCACGGACCCACCCAACTGCGGCTCGTGTGGGGCGAGCGCGATCCAGTCGGCGATCGCCACCACGTAGCCCGGCTCCTTCACGCACACCCCGACGTCGAGATGACCGTCGTCGCAGGAGCCGATCACCAGCTCCCCACTACCGACCCGGGCTCCTGTATCGATCAGCTCACCAGCGGCGATCGACCAGTCGACTGACGACCTCGGCCTCGTCGGGCTCGATCATCGGGCCGTACGCGACGACATAGGTCCCGGTGGCGCCACAGCCCCCGCAGCGCAGCGCGAACAGGGCCACTTCATCGCCCGGGTCGCTCTCACCCTCGAACCGCACCAGTTCATCGATCCCCACGTCGCCCGGGTCATGTGCATCCCCACAGCTCGGGCAGCGCAGCCCGTCGGGCGTAGCCGAGAACGCACCGCGGTACCCGGCCGTCTCGAGCCTGGCCATGGCCTCCACCAGCGTCTCCATCGTCATCTCACGGTCACCCGGCGGAACACCAACGCAGCCATGGCGGCCAGCCCGCCGAGCCATGCCAGCGCGACGACCAGGGCCCCGGTTTCGTCGAAGGTGGGGGTGAAAGCACCGTCCATCATCACCCGGACGGCTCCGTGAGCCGGCATGTAGGCGCCCCAGGCGGGCGGGGCCGCGTCGAACATGGCGTTCTGCGCGAGGCCGATGTCGATGAACGGCAACACCAAGAGCAGGTAGAGGCCACCGAGGCGACCGAAGACCGGCCCGACGATGACGCCGATGGTGGCGTAGGTGAGCGCGACCAGGACGTTGGCGCCGATGAAGATGGGCCAGCTCACCGCATCGAAGCTGACGGCGGTGACCGCGATCGACACCGCGGTCGCCACCAGCGCCGCGGCGCCGATGACGGTCATGCGGACACCCAGGATCTCACCGGGCCGGAACCGAGTGAGGGACAGGCGCCGGTCGGCCTCCGCGGAGTCCAGGATCACGAACAGCCCGGCCAGCGAGGCCAGGAATCCGATTGTGATCGGGACCATGATCGCCCCGTGGACATCGGCCATGGAGATGATCGACAGCCCCCGTCGGCCACCCTCGACGAGCTCGACCGGGGTCGGGTCTTCGGGGGTGACGGCGATCGAGACGGAGATGAACGCGACCGGCAGACCGATGATGAGGATCCACATCACTGGCATGCGCTGCAGCTGACGGCCCGCAGCACCCAACCCAGCCATCGCTCGCCGCCGGGCCGGGCTCCGCTGCCGGGTGGCCTGCTCGTGGGGACGGGTGGTCGCCACCAGCGCAACCGTGGCCGCGGTCATGGCCGCCACGGCCCACAGCAGCGACAGGCCCAGGTCACCCAGTGCCCCGCTGTGGCCCGACGCGACATCGGTGACAACCAACGTCGGGAAGTGGAGAGGGAAGAGCCTCAGCACGGTGGCCGTGCCGCCCATGGCGGGGCCGAAGAAGACGTCGAAGATCCAAGCGAAGACCACGATCAACGAGCCGTTGAGCTCCGAGCGCACCAGCGCCCCCACCAGCACCCCGAACCCGGTGTAGGTCAACGCGAACAGTGCGGTAGCGCCGATCACTCGCCCGGTGCCGGCCACATCGGTACGTGCGGCCAGCGCGATGAGCGCGCCGACCGAGGCCAGCGCGGCCAGGGTCAGCGTCGATACCAGTCGAGATGCAACCACGCGGCCCGCCCCGGCGCCGGCCGCCGCCAGCCGCCGGTCCGCGTCCCGGGACTGCGAGACATGGAAGAACCCGGCCACGCCGGCTAACACGGCTGCCGCCCAGCCGGCGGTGGCTGCCTCGACCTCGCCCACGTCAGCAGCGCCGCCCAAGATGTCGGCGAAGTCCGCCAGCGCGCCGGCCGACAGGGTCACGAACACGACCGGCACCGCGACCAACAACACGACATTGAGGGGTCGGCGCCAGTACTCGGCCAACCACCGGCTACTGAAGCCGACGGTGGTGGTCATCGCGGCACCGTGCGCCCGTCGATCAGGTCATAGATCCGATCGAAGCGCTCCTCATCCGCGATGAAGTGGCTGATGATCAACAGGCTGGCGCCCGCGTCACGGCGTTGCGCGGTGAGGTCCCAGAAGCGCTGATAGGTGTCCCAGTCGAACCCCGCGTAGGGCTCATCCAGGAATAGCAGCTGGGGGTCGTGCAAGATCGCCAACGCCAGGTTCAGCTTCGACCGCGTCCCCCCGGAGAGCTCCTCTACCCGGGTTTCGGCGAATCGGGCGAAGTCCAGATCGTCGTACATTTGCTCGCGGGCCCGGGCCAGATCACCCGTCGCCAACCCGTACGCGGCGCCGAACAGGTCGAGATGCTCGTCACAAGTCAGCCGCTCGTAGAGCACCGGAACCTGTGGGCAGTAGCCGAAGCTCGCTGCGCGCTCCACCACCCCGACATCGGCCACCAGGTCACCCACCAGCACCTTCATCAGCGTGGACTTGCCCGACCCGTTCTCCCCAACCAACCCCACGACCTCACCCGCCTCGAGTCGCACGTCAGCGCCCTTCAACACCTGCAACGTTCGCCGCCGAGGCCACCACCCCCGCCGATACGCCTTCCACACCCCCGACGCGTCGAGCACTCCCGCCTCTCGGTCCACCGATGGGTCCACGCCGGCGTCAGCGGCGGTCCGCACCGACGAGGCTGCACCGGTTCTGGTGACTGTCGAATCCATGTTCATCGGGTCACGGCCTCTCACATCGTCCCCCAGTCTTTCCCCAAATACCCCATAGGGGTAGGGACCAAAGGCTCTACCTCGGCTGGTCGGCCGCCAATACGGTGCGACCATCACCCAACGCGCTGGAGATTATACCCACTACCCCTATAGGGTATACTAGCTGGTTCGATTAGGAGGTATTGGCATGGGACTCGCCGAAGTCGGTGTGATCATCGGTGCCGTGGCGGTCGCGGGGTTCTTGTGGTGGTTCTTCTTCGGGCCCAAGACAGCCCGTCGGGCCGAGCTGGTCGGCGGGGTGCAGGAGGTCGATGTATCGGTGAAGGGCGGCTACTCGCCTGATGTGATCCGGGTCACCGAAGGCGTCCCGTTGCGACTCAACTTCGATCGTCAGGAGTCGGGTGATTGCACCTCGCGGGTGGTGTTCGCTGACTTCGGGGCTTCCAAGACGTTGCCTGCGTTCGGGACTGCGACGCTCGAGTTCACCCCCGACAAGGTCGGAGAGTTCGACTTTGCCTGTGGGATGAACATGATTCACGGCACCCTGGTCGTCGAACCGTCCGACGGGGCTGGCGCGCCTGCCAACGGCAGCCACGAGGTCGCAGCCGCGGTCGGCGTCGGGCCGTCGACGGAGGCGACGGTGGCCACCGAGCAGGTCGAGTTCCGGGTGTCAGGCATGTCGTGCGCGTCGTGCGTGGTCAACATCGAGTCGGTGCTCGGTGAGTTGACCGGTGTGGACCGGGTCGACGTCAGCTTCGGGACCGAGCGAGCCACCGTCGAGTACGACCCCACCCAGGTCACCGCCGCCGAACTGCAGGCTGTCGTCGCTGATGCCGGCTATCGGCTGGTGCCCCGCCCCGCGCCGGGGTCGGCCGACACCGAAGACACCGAAGCAGCTGAACGTCAGGCCGAGATCCGCGACCTCTCGTGGCGGGTCGCTCTCGGCGCGGTGCTGTCGGCGCCGGTGGTGTTCGCGGTCATGACCGTCGATCTGTTCGGCGCCACCTGGGTTCCCGAGTTTCTCTTGAACCGGTGGTTCCAGCTGGCGGCGATCACCCCGGTCATGTTCTACACGGGCTGGCCGATCCACCGGACCGGCTGGCTGACGCTACGGCACCGAACCGCCGACATGAACAGCCTGATCACGATCGGCACGATCGCCGCGTTCGGTTACAGCCTCCTCGTGACTCTGGTCCCATCCGCCGTGCCCGAGGACGTCCGCGAGGTCTACTACGAAGCGGTCGGGGTCATCATCACCCTGATCCTGCTCGGCCGGCTGTTGGAGGTGCGGGCCAAGGCCGGCACCGGCGAGGCCATTCGCAAGCTGATCGGCCTCCAAGCCAAGACCGCCACGCTCATCCGTGACGGCGCCGAGGTCGAGGTCCCGATCGATGAGGTCCTACCCGGTGACATCGTGCTGGTCCGGCCCGGCGAGAAGGTCCCCGTCGACGGGGTCATCGTCGACGGCCGCTCCACCCTCGACGAATCCATGGTCACCGGTGAGTCCATCCCGGTCACCAAGGAGGCCGGCGACGTGGTGATCGGGGCCACCATCAACCAGACCGGCGCGTTCCGGTTCGAGGCCACCAAGGTCGGCGCGGACACCATGCTGTCCCAGATCATCAAGCTCGTGGAGCAGGCCCAGGGATCCAAGGCCCCCATCCAGCGCCTCGCCGATCTGGTGTCGTCCTACTTCGTCCCCGCGGTGATGTTCATCGCGGTGGCGACCTTCACCGTGTGGTTCACCGTCGGACCCGAACCCGCGCTCACCCTGTCGCTCGTGGCCGCGGTGGCGGTGTTGATCATCGCCTGCCCCTGTGCTCTCGGGTTGGCAACGCCGCTGTCGATCATGGTCTCCACCGGCAAGGGCGCCGAGCACGGCATCCTGATTCGCTCCGCCGAGGCGCTGGAGACCGCGCACAAGATCAACACCATCGTGCTGGACAAGACCGGCACCATCACCCGAGGCGAACCCGCCCTCACCGACATCGTCACCACCGGCACCATCGACGAGGACGAGTTGTTGCGGCTGGTGGGCTCGGCCGAACAGTCCTCCGAGCACCCCCTGGCTCAGGCCATCGTCATCGGCGCTCGAGACCGGGGGCTCGACCTGGTTGGCGCGGCTGAGTTCGACTCCATCACCGGCAAAGGCATCCGCGCCATTGTCGATGGCCACGAGCTCCTGATCGGCAACCAGCGCCTCCTCGACGACGCCCACATCGACACCACCGAACTGACCGCCGAGATGGATCGTCTCGCCGAGGCCGGCCGCACCCCGATGCTCGTCGCCGTCGACGGCGCCCCCGGCGGCGTGGTCGCCGTCGCCGACACCGTCAAAGAAGAGTCCGCCGCCGCGATCGCCTCCCTCCGGGCGCTCGGGATCAAGGTGGCCATGATCACCGGCGACAACGCACGCACCGCCGCCGCCATCGCCCGCCAGGTCGGCGTCGAACGGGTCCTCGCCGAAGTGCTCCCCGAGCACAAGGCGCTCGAGGTTCGCCGCCTCCAAGACGAAGGCGGCATCGTGGCCATGGTCGGCGACGGCATCAACGACGCCCCCGCCCTGGCCCAAGCCGACGTCGGCTTCGCTATCGGCACCGGCACCGACGTCGCCATCGAATCGTCCGACATCACCCTCATCTCGGGCGCCCTCGACGGCGTCGTCACCGCCATCACCCTCAGCCGCGCCACCATGCGCAACATCCGCCAGAACCTGTTCCTGGCCTTCATCTACAACGGCGTGGGCATCCCCATCGCGGCCGGCGTCCTCTACCCCGTCATCGGCGTCCAGCTCAGCCCCATGATCGCCGCCGCCGCCATGGCCGCCTCCAGCCTTTCCGTGGTCGGCAACGCCAGCCGGCTCCGTCGCTGGCACCCCCACCCCATCGAGACCACCAAGGTCCCCGCCGCAGGCGACCCGATCGTCGAGACCGGCACCGACGACACCACGCCGGCACCGACCGAACAGGTCACCGACCCGGTATGCGGCATGACCATCGACCCCAACACCGCTGCGGCCACCGCCGACCACGACGGGCACACCTACCACTTCTGCTCACAGCACTGCCACGCCACCTTCACTGCCGACCCCGACGCTTACGCAGGGCAAGCCGGCCAGTCCGGCGATCACCACGCCCACCACTGAACCCAGAGGACGACACCATGCCCGCCATCACCGCCCACAGCCGCCACGGCATCACCGAGACCGAGGCCGCGGTGCGTGCCGCCCTGGCCGCCAAGGGCTTCGGGGTCCTGACCGAGATCGACATCGCCGCCACCTTCAAGGCCAAGCTCGACATCGACCGACCCCCGATGAAGATCCTCGGCGCCTGCAACCCCCACCTCGCCCACCAAGCCCTCGAAGCCGACCCCGGCGCCGCCCTCGTCCTGCCCTGCAACGTCGTCCTCGAAGCCACCGAGCACGGCACCGCGATCTCGGCCGCGGATCCCCACGACATCATCACCAACCCCGCCCTCAGCGCCCTCGCCGACAACGCCGCCGACAAGCTGCGCGCCGCGCTGGAGACCGTCAACGGCGACTCGGCCACATGAACGACGCTCATCGCCCCGAACTCGGGCTCGCAGCTGGGGATCGAAACCATCCCTGGACCCGCGGCACAGCCGTCGGTCGTCCGCCCGTGATGGCCGCAGCCGTGGTGCTGATGGTCGTCATCGCCGATCAGGCTTCCAAGAACCTCGCGGTCGGCGCGCTCTTCGATGGCCCCGCCGAGGGTCCGGGGCCGTTGTGGTTCCGCCTGGTCGCCAACCGGGGTGCGCTCATGGGATTCCCACTTCCCGGCTGGCTTCTGATCGGTGCCGTGGTGGCAGTGGTGGCGATGGCGGTTCGTTCGCTACTCGAGCCGGGCTCCCGCCTGGCTGCGTTGGGGTGGGGGCTGGTGGTCGGGGGCGCGCTCGGCAACCTCGCCGACCGATTCCTGCACCGACCCCGATTCCCCGACCATGCGGTGGTCGACTGGATCGCTTCATCGGTGCTGCCCACCTTCAACCTCGCCGATGTCGCCATCGTGGCCGGACTGGTCACGCTCGCGGCGAGCTCGAAGCGGTCCACGCGCATCGCAAGGGTCGCGACGTGAGAGTCACCTTCTGGGGCGCCGCCGAGACCGTCACCGGGTCACGCTTCGTCGTCGACGCCACTGACCAGCGGATCCTGGTGGACTGTGGCCTCTTCCAGGGCCTCAAACGGCTTCGACAGCGCAACTGGGACGCATTTCCGGTCGACCCGGCCTCGATCGATGCCGTGGTGTTGACCCATGCCCACATCGACCACTCCGGCTACCTCCCCGCCTTGGTGCGCGACGGATTCACCGGGGCGATCTGGTGCACCCCCGCCACCGCCCGACTCGCCGAGATTCTGTTGCGGGACTCGGCCCATCTCCACGAAGAAGACGCCCGCTATCACAACAAGCACCGCACCAGCCGCCACGACCCCGCCCTCCCCCTCTACACCACCGCCGACGCGCAGGCCGCGATCGGCCGCCTCCGCCCCCACCCCTACGACGAACCGTTCCATCCCGCGTCCGGTGTGGAAGCCCGCTTCAGCCCGGCCGGTCACATCCTCGGCTCGGCCAGCATTCGCCTCGACGACGGCACCACCTCGATCACGTTCAGCGGCGATGTCGGCCGTCCCGACGACCCGATCATGAAACCGCCCGCCCCGCCTCCGTCGGCTGACTACGTCGTCACCGAGTCGACCTACGGCAACCGCCGCCACGCCGACACTGACCCCGCCGACGACCTCGCCGAGATCGTGACCGACACCATGGCCCGGGGCGGCACCCTACTGATACCGGTCTTCGCGGTCGGCCGAGCCCAGACCATCCTCCACCTGCTCAGCCAGCTCCGCTCCGAGGGACGGATCCCCGAGGTCCCCACCTACCTCAACAGCCCCATGGCCATCAACGCCACCGAACTGTTCTGCGCCCACCCCGACGAACACCGCCTCACCGACACCCAATGCATGCAGATGTGCGGCGGCGTCACCTACATCCGCACTGCCGACGAATCCAAAGAACTCACCCCACAACGCGGGCCCATGATCGCCCTGTCGGCCAGCGGCATGCTCACCGGCGGCCGCATCCTGCACCACCTTCGAACCGTCGCCCCAAACCACCGATCCACCATCGCCCTCGTCGGCTACCAGGCCGCCGGCACACGCGGCGACGCCCTCCTCAACGGCACCGACCGGCTCAAGATCTTCGGCGACTACATCCCCGTCCGAGCCCGCACCGTCCGCCTCGACAACCTCTCCGCCCACGCCGACGCCACCGAGCTCACCACCTGGCTCGCCTCCACCCACCGATCCCCCAAACGGGCCTTCATCGTGCACGGCGAACCCACCGCCGCCGACACCTTCCGCCGCACCCTCCACGACGACCTCGAGTGGGCCACCCACGTCCCCACCCACGGCGAAACCATCCAACTCACCTGACCCGATGCCACCGCCATGTTGATCTCCGACCTCGCCACGGCCACGGGCGAAACCCCCCGGACCCTCCGCTTCTACGAAACCTCAGGGGTTCTCTCAGAACCACCACGCACCCGCGGCAGGTATCGCGACTATCCCGACACCGCCATCGGCCGCGTCCGGCTCATCGCTCACTCCAGTCCGCGGTTCTCACCCTCGACGAGATCGCCACCGTCATTCACATCCTCGAAAACATCAACCCGCCGTGTTCCACCGACGTCGCCCCCATCGAGGCCACAATGGCCCGCATCGACACCCATCTCGAAACCCTGTGCCGCAAGCGCCGAGAGCTCACAACGCTCGTCGCCGGCACTGCCACCCGCACACCCCGCGGCGCGCCCGACGCACGCCGCATCAGACCTATCGCACCAACACCTAGGAAGTCTCCGCTGTCATGCCGGGCTACGCACTTTCCAAAGACGACTACCTGAATCGGCTCAGCCGCATAGAAGGCCAAGTCCGAGGACTCCAACGCATGATCAACGAGGACACCTACTGCATCGATGTCCTGACCCAGATCAGCTCGGTCACCAAGGCCCTCCAAGGCGTCGGCATCGGACTCGTCGACGAACACCTCCGCCACTGCGTCCACGACGCCGCCAACGAGAGCGACGACGCCTTCGACGCCAAGATCAACGAAGCAACCGCCGCCATCGAACGCCTCCTCCGAAGCTGAACCGACGTCGTTCGCGATACCCCACACGAGCAACCGGCCGCAGTTTCTGACCCACCACATGTGGACCGATCGTCGAACTTCTACAGCATGTCGTTTCGCCAAGGGGTTCTGTGGGTAGACCGCCGGGGTCGCTAGAAGAATCGGCCGATCCAGGAGGCTGCCATGTCCGACGCCACCGAACAACCGACCCCCATCAACGTCACCCACGAGCCGTCAGAGGGAGAACACCCGGACCGAGGCGACTCCGACACGGGTCACCAAGGCGGGGTTTCAATGAGCTACGCGCGGTTCGCGGCGATGATCGCCACCTCCACGGTGGTCATGTTCGGGCTCATGTACCTGAACACCTACGCCTGGGATCACGTCCGCTGGAGCGAGACCAGGGCCTACATGGCCCTGCTGATGGGCGCCGCGATGGCCGTGATCATGCTCGGCTTCATGCTGTCCATGTATCGCGACACCAAAGTCAACATTGGCGTCGCCGTTGCTGCGGTGGCCGTCTTCGCCGGGTCGCTCGGGCTGGTCCGCAGCCAGACAACGGTGCAGGACGAGTCGTGGATGCGGGCCATGATCCCTCACCACTCCATCGCCATTCTCACTAGCGAGCGAGCCGAACTGACTGATCTGCGGGTGTGCGAACTCGCCGTGAGCATCATCGAGGCCCAACAACGCGAGATCGACGAAATGGATTGGCTCATCGCCGACATCGACGCCAACGGCCCCGCAGCCACCACCACCGAAGCGGAAGCCCGCCCGATCCCTGACTTCGCGGGAGCGAGCGACCGGAGCTGTTGACGACCGAGACCACGACCCAGCCGGCCACGAGCTACCGGCTCATTGCCCCCGACCGCGTCCGTCATTCAAGGCTCGAATCGCCGGACCTGCTCGGACGCCCGGGCGTCGACGCGGCCGATCGACCCCTCACCACCGATGCCGAGGCCACCGGGCCACGTAAGCGCCTCGGCATCGAGGCAGTCTTGGCCTTGACCTTCTAGTTCGGTGGAAGGTGTACAACAACCTAGGTAGCCCCGCCGTTCCTCTACCGGGGTGAGGTTCTCATGGCCAGTACCGACGACCACGACCACCAGAAACAGGCATCCAACGCCGTCGGTCACAGCCACACCGGCGACCGGCAGGCGGGCCATGAGGGTCGTGGTGGGCACGACAAGCACGCGGGCCATGACCCGGAGATGTTCCGGCGCTTGTTCTGGTGGAACCTGATGTTGGCGGTGCCGGTCCTGGTGTTCTCCGAGCAGATCCAGGAATGGTTCGACTACTCGATCGCCGGCGCATGGGCCGCCTGGGTCGCCCCGGTGCTCGGAACCGTCATCTACCTGTGGGGCGGTAACCCGTTCCTGGCCGGCGGCGTCGCGGAGGTCCGCAATCGTCAGCCCGGGATGATGCTGTTGATCGCGCTGGCCATCACCGTCGCCTACGGCTCATCGTTGGCGGCGTCGCTCGGGTGGGGCGACCTGGACTTCTGGTGGGAGCTCGCGGCGCTCATCGTGGTCATGTTGCTGGGCCATTGGCAGGAGATGAAGGCCATCGGTCAGGCCCAAGGGGCCTTGGCGGCGCTGGCCGAGTTGTTGCCCGACACCGCCGAACGGGTCACCGGCGACTCCGTCGAGGAGGTGGCCATCGTCGACCTGGCGGTCGACGATGTGGTGTTGGTGCGCCCCGGCGGCCGGGTCCCCGCCGATGGGGTGATCATCGACGGGCGGGCCGCGTTCGATGAATCGACGATCACGGGGGAATCGCGCCCGGTCACCCGCAGCGACGGCGACCGGGTCGTGGCCGGCACGGTGTCGACGGACTCCTCGGTACGAGTGCGCATCGATGCCGTCGGCGACGACACCGCCTTGGCCGGCATTCAGCGCCTCGTCGCCGACGCCCAATCCTCACAATCGCGGGCCCAGGCCCTGGCCGACCGAGCCGCCGCAGCCCTGTTCTACCTGGCCACCACCGCCGCAGTCGTCACCCTCGTGGCCTGGCTGCTCGCCGGCGACGGCTCCGAGGGTGTGATCCGGACCGTGACCGTGTTGGTGATCGCCTGCCCCCACGCCCTCGGTCTGGCGATACCGCTGGTGATCTCGATCTCGACCGCCACCTCGGCCCGGGCCGGGATCCTGGTCAAGAACCGGCTGGCCCTCGAGCGCATGCGCACGGTCGACGCCGTGTTGTTCGACAAGACCGGCACACTCACCAAGGGGAACCACGCCGTCGTCGACCACGCCGCCGCCGATGGCTGGGAAAGCGACGAGGTACTGGCGCTGGCCGCGGCCGTCGAGGCCGACAGTGAACACCCCATTGCCCGGGCCATCGTCACCGCCGGCCACGAACGAGGCGACGTGCCCGCCGCGACCGACCTGAGCGCGCTGACCGGGCGAGGCGTTCAGGGCACCGTCGACGGCCATCAGATCGCGGTCGGGGGCCCCGCCCTGCTCGAGTACCTCGAGGCCGACGAACCCGGCGAGCTCAAGGCCACCATCGAGCAGTGGCGCCGCGCCGGGGGCTCGGTTCTCTACGTATTCCGCGACGGCGCCGTGGTCGGTGCGCTCACGTTGGCCGATGAGATCCGCCCCGAGTCCAAGGTCGCGGTCGACGCCCTCCACGAGCGGGGCAAGCAGGTGGTTTTGATCACCGGCGACGCCCAACAGGTCGCCGACGGCGTCGCCGCCCAGCTCGGCATCGACGAGGTGTTCGCCGAAGTCCTTCCCCAGGACAAGGACTCCAAAGTCGCCGAGCTCCAAGCGCGGGGTCTGACCGTGGCGATGGTCGGCGACGGCGTCAACGACGCCCCCGCCCTGGCCAGGGCCGACGTGGGCATCGCCATCGGCGCCGGCACCGACGTCGCCATCGAATCCGCCGGAGTCGTCCTCGCCTCCAGCGATCCCCGCGGCGTCACGGGTGTCATCGACCTCTCCAAGGCCACCTACACCAAGATGATCCAGAACCTCGTCTGGGCCACCGGCTACAACCTTTTGGCCATCCCCATCGCCGCCGGCGTCTTCGCCTTCGCCGGCCTCACCCTCCCCCCAGCCGCCGCAGCCGTCGCGATGAGCGCATCAACGATCATCGTGGCCGCCAACGCCCAACTGCTACGCCGTCTCGACCTCCGCCCCCAACCGCTCCCCGACCCCGACCCCACCCCACCCGCCACCAACCCGCCCCAGCTGGAAGCTCCTCGGACGAGATGATGCGCATCGGAGAACTCGCCGACGCCGCCGGCGTCAACACCAAGACCGTCCGCTACTACGAATCCATCGGCCTCATGCCCGAACCGCAGCGCACCCCGTCGGGCTACCGCGACTACACGCCCAGCGCCCTCGAACGCCTCCAGTTCATCCGCGACAGCCAAGCCACCGGCCTCACCCTGGCCGAGATCCAGTCCATCCTCGAGCTCAAAGACACCGGCGCCCGCACCTGCCACCACACCCAGACCCTGCTCGACGAACACCTCGCCCGCATCGACCACCAGATCCACCAACTCCACACCGCCCGCAAACAACTCCTGGACCTCGCCCAACGAGCGGCCCGACTCGACCCCGGAGACTGCACCGACCCCAACCGATGCCAAGTCATCCACACCCACCGCCACCCCCACCCCCCGACACCCACAGGAGAACCCAGCCAATGAGCGCCGACACCCGCACCTACACCTACACCGTCCCCGACATCAGCTGCGACCACTGCAAACGCGCCATCGAAAACCACGTCACCCCCCTCGACGGTGTCAACACCGTCACCATCGACATCGACACCAAGACCGTCACCATCACCGGCGGCGACCCCAGCGCCATCGAAGCCGCCATCGCCGACGCCGGCTACACCATCACATGAGCCCCAGCCGGACCGGACCATGAATGCTGAGCTCTGCCATCTCGATCTCACCGACATCGGCTGCCTGCTCGACCCTCCCCCTTGACCAAACCCACGCGCTCTGGCTCGTCGATGTCTGCGGGCTCACCTACGCCCATGCCGCCGCCGAGAACGGCACCAACCCCAGGCGCTTCGCCAAGACACTCCACGCTGCCCGCACCACCATCCGCAAGGCTGTGACATGACCCGACCAGCAATCGCCCTCGCCACCGCGGTACTTCTCCTCGCCGGCTGCGGCAACGGAACTGACGACACCGCCAGCATCCAACCCATCGAAGCCATCCTCGACTCCGACATCGACATCGCCGTGGACCCCTCCGGCACCACCGCCACCCTCAGCGTCGACACCAACATCCCCGTCGCCTGTGCCGTCATCTACGGCACCGACGACACCTACGGCTCCATCGCCGTCGACAACGACATGCAAGGCGGCGCCCACCACAACCACGGCCCCCTGCTCACCGGGCTCGAACCCGACACCGAATACCAGTACGTCCTGCAAGGCTCCGACGCCGCCGGCACCATCTACCGCAGCGACCCAATGACGTTCAGGACCCCACCCGCCGCCGACAACGCGTTCGGCACCAACATCGCCCCCACCGGCACCGTCACCGATGTCAGCTCCGAGTTCTCCGACGAATTCACCGCAACCAACGCCGTCGATGGCGACCTCGGCACCGAATGGTCCACCGACGGTGACGGCGACAACGCCTACATCGAGATCGACCTCGGCCGGCCCCAACCCATCACCGCCATCGCCTTCCGCACCCGCCAGATGACCGACGGCACCGCCATCACCGACACGTTCACGGTCACCATCGACGACCAGACCTTCGGCCCGTACGCCGCCGGGACCGAACCCGCCGTCCTCAATCAACCCATCACCGCACAGATCGTCCGCGTCGACGCCGACCAAACCACCGGCGGCAACACCGGAGCGACCGAGATCGAGATCTACGCCTCGGTCTGATCGCGTCGAATCAGTCCCGCAGGTGGGCCATTCGAGAGGTACCGGCCGACGGTCTCGATGACGCGGCATACCCCGACTTCGGCATTCCCGACTTCGCCCCACCCACAAGTCCGCGTCGAGTGAGCCGGCTTGTCGATTCCTGCTTGGTGTCGGTCGCTGGCCGTGGAGTGATGTCGTCGGCTGTGTTGCTGCTCCATGTCGTCCGAGCCCTCCGGGGACCTGCGCGGCGCTGGACAACCGCCTGACATGGACGTCGCCTCGGCCGAGGCACCTCCTAACCGCTGAGGACCCCGCCCGACCACCACAACGAGCCGCTCCCCTCGCCCCGTCCATCGGTGCGGGTCTTCGGCTGTTGATGGACCCTGCCCCACGGGCCGTCGGGCTGCGAAGGTCGTTCCTTCTCGCTGCGCTGCGAGGGCTCCACCTTGCTCCGCCCACCGACACCGCACGGCTCAACGGCTCCACAGCCGAACCCCGGAACCGAAACCGGGGACCGAATCTGAGGGCGAGCCTCGTCGGGGAAGTCGGGGCTCGCCCTCAACCCATCGGAGGCACAACACCCCCAAGGAGCCCCACCATGAACATCGACCAGATCGCCACCCGGTTCATCGACCGACCCGAGTCCTCGCCCGGCGACGTAGCAATCGACGGCAACTACCGGCGGCGCTGGTGGCTGCCCGTCATCGGGCCAACCGCCACCTGCGTCCTCAACCACCTCACCACTGGTAGCGACGGCACCTCGAGCTGGCAGGTCACCACGGCAACGGAACTCGCAGTCTCACTGGGACTCGGCAAGGGCACCGGCAAGAACAGCCCACTCATCCGCTCCATCGACCGGCTCACCCGCTTCGGCTTCGGATACTGGGATGTCGAACCCGGTCCAGGTTGTGACCCCTGCGTCAGCTTCTACCGCACCGTCGGCCTCGTACCCCGGCGCAGCGTCGCCAAGTGGCCCACCACGCTGCAGCAGGCCCACGCCATCGACCTGGCCGCCATCCAGGGTCTGTCAGGACTTTTGTGTATCGGGCGTGATCTGAGCGTCCGCAGCTGAGTGCTGTGGGCGGGGAAGGATCATGTCGATGACTGATCAGAATCTGCCGGCGGTGCCGGCGAACGCGTTGCCCGATGAGGCGGCGATGAAGGACTGGGCCGAGCTGCTCGTGCAACGGGCCCGCGCCGAGGGAGTGGAGCTCACTGGCGACGGCGGGCTGCTCACCGGGCTTGTCCGTCAGGTGCTCCAAAAGGGGCTCGAGGTCGAGATGACAGATCATCTTGGCTATGAACGTAACGCCGTGGAGGGCCGAGGGTCGGGCAACAGTCGCAACGGGACGACGCCGAAGCGGGTGACGACCGAGATCGGCCAGGTCGATCTCGACGTGCCGCGTGATCGGGAGGGCACGTTCGCTCCGGTCACGATCCCCAAGCATCAACGCCGCCTCGATGGCCTGTCGGGCAACGTCATCTCGCTCTATGCGAAGGGGCTCACGACCGGTGAGATCCAGGCCCATCTCGAGGAGATCTACGACACCACGGTCAGCCGGGAGACCATCAGCAAGATCACCGATGAGATCGTCGAGGACCTCACCGCCTGGCAGAACCGGCCCCTCGACCCGATCTACCCGGTGCTGCTGATCGACGCGATCGTGATCAAGGTTCGCGACGCCCAGGTCGCCAACCGCCCCGTCTACGTCGCCATCGGCGTCAACCTCGCCGGCGAACGCGACGTCCTCGGTCTGTGGCTCGGCCCCACCGGCGGCGAGGGCGCGAAGCAGTGGGCGACGATGCTCACCGAGCTCAAGAACCGAGGCGTCGCGGACGCGTTGATCGTGTGCTGCGACGGGCTGAAAGGCCTGCCGGAGTCGATTCGCACGACCTGGCCCGACGCCACCGTGCAGACCTGCGTCGTGCACATGGTCCGCAACAGCCTCCGCTACGCATCCAAGGCCGACTGGTCCAAGATCACCAAAGCCATGCGCTCGATCTACACCGCGCCGACCGTCGCCGCAGCCGAGGCCGAGTTCGCGGACTTCGCCGAAACGTGGGGCGAGAAGTATCCGGCCATGATCCGAGCGTGGGAGAACAGCTGGGCCGAGTTCATGCCCCTCCTCGAGTTCCCCGCCGATCTGCGCAAAGTCGTCTACACCACCAACGCCATCGAATCGCTCAACGCCCGGTTCCGACGAGCTGTCCGCCACCGCGGGCATTTCCCCAACGAACAGGCCGCGATGAAGGTCCTCTACCTCGTCGCCACGACCCGCAAGAAGAACCGTGAGAACATGACCGGAAGGATCAGCGGCTGGAAGGCCATCTTGAACACCCTCACCGTGCACTACGGCGACCGCATCGCCGACCACATCCGATGAACACCATCACGGCCGCTTACACAGAAAATCTGACAGACCCCAACCTGGAAAGCATGAACCGGGCCAGCACATCGCCACCCGGTAGATCCTCGGTAGATGGCCGCCAACGCAGAAGGGGCCCCGCCGGAGCGAGACCCCTTCTGAACAGGCATTTCGTTGGTGGCGGGGGCAGGATTTGAACCTGCGACCTTCGGGTTATGAGATTTCCGATCGAAATCTCATCCCGTACCGATGCGTACCAGATCGTGCCCTTGAGCTGGCGTTTCGCCGCTCACTCTATCCCTGTCGTGCCAACCCGTACACCCCTGTCCCGCGCCGCACAGTAGAAGGAACAGTAGAAGGGCAGGCCCATCGCTCGAGGTCTGCTTGGATGAAGAGCATGGGCGCCGCCGCCGGTGAGTGGTCGGTCGTTGGGTCGAGCTGGGGACGCACTGTGGCGCGTGCTGGTCGATCTTCGGGTTGAGCCCGTCAACCGGGTTTCTGGTTGCGCCACCCACGCCGGTTCGCCTTCCGGCCGCCACTCGCTCCGGCGGGCGGCTCTCGAGTCGGGCACACGATTGTGCGCCGCGGATCGGAGGTGAACCCGACGGCCCCCCTGCCAGAGTCGATCACCACTCCTGTCGTGCTTCCTCTGCGAAGCCCTGGATGTCGTGGACTTCGATCTCGAGGCCGTCGTCGGTGCGAATGCGGCCCGACCAGGTGCCGAAGACCTGGTGGGTCTCCGATCCCTGGTCGCGTCCGGGGAGCTTGGTGTGCTTGTCGTAGCGGGGCTGGAGCGTCACATCGAGTTGCCCGCCGGGGTCCACGACGCGCCACGGGTTGAGGGGTTCGTCCCAGTCGTAGGTCCAGTCGAGCTCGCGGCCGAGCTTGGTGAGCCGGCCGTCGACGATCAGGCCGTTCTCGGTGTAGCCCGACCCCTCCGTCCACTTCGCGCCGAACTGCAACCCGACGACGTGGTCGCCGCACCGGCCGGCGCCGCCACCCCAGTTCCACTTGATCTCTGATGGCCAGCGGCCGCGCCCGACGTCGAGGACACCCCATGCGTCCGAGCCATCGCCGCCGATCTCCCAGCGCCGGTCACCGACCGAGAGCTCGCCTGTAGCGGGTCGGGCCTGGTGCTTGGAGGTGTAGTTGAATCGCTCGTCGTTCCAGGGGATCACGACGTTGAGCGACTCGTGGTGCTCGGGTAGTTCGATCGACACGTCGAGCGTGCCTGGCGTCCCGTCGTGTTCGGTCCACGACCCGCGCAAGCGTGTCGCTCCGGGTTCGTCGACGATCTCCAGTGCGAAGCCGTCCCGCTCGATGCGTAGCGGAGCAGTTCCGGGGCGGTCGGGCAGGACGAGCGCACCGGGATCGGTCGTGATGATGCCGTTTCCTCCCGTCTCGTCCGCGGCCAGGTCGGCCCACCAGACGTCGCCCAGGCCGAAGTGGTCGATGTCCGCGTAGACCGACGACACCACGAGCTCACCGGCCAGGATCGCCCAGTAGTCCCAGCGCTTGTTGATGCCGAAGCAGCCGTCCAGGTTCGCCCGGTGCAACGGTCGGCGAGACCAACCCAGCGCGGCACGGTTCAGCCGACTGCCGTCAGGCGTGCACAGGTCGATCTCGGTGGTGAGCTCGTTCTCGTGGGTCACGTCGCCATTCCTTTCAAGGGCTCAGTGCTGCTTCGCCCGTTCGTTTCGGGGGTGTCGGCCGGCCAGCGTGGCGTAGTGCTGCGCCACTCGGCGTGGGTTCCGTTGGGCGTCGAACAGTCCGACCTCGGTCACGCTTCCGATCGGTACGGTCAGCGCCGTGTTCCAGTCGTACTGGTCGCCTCGGCTGTACCAGCAGACCCCCCGCACCGGCAGGCCGCGCGCTGCGAGGGTGTCGAGCGATGCGGTGAGCGCGGCGAGCCACTCGCTGGCCTGGTCGACCGGGAGGCCGAGGTTGGAGGTCTCCGACACCCAGAACGGCACCCGGTAGCGCTCGTACCAAGCGGAGGCCTCGGCGTCGTACGCGCCGACGCGATCGGCGATCGACAGCGGCCGCTCGGCACGTGTTCCGTGCGCGGTGACGCTGACGGGGTAGATGTCGTGGCCGGCGATGATCCGGTCGGGCGGCACGACGCCGACGAGGGCCTCGATGCGCGACTGGACCGAGTCGGCCACGACATCGGTCAGGCGCGCCGCGATACCGCCCGGTGCGACGCCGAGGTGCAGATCCCAGACGGCCTGCTGCAGGTCACGGGCACCGGTAGCGGCGCGAACGCCGGCCTCGTCGTCGGGGTCGGACAGCTCGCAGCCGAACCCTTCGGACCCGATCCACCAGCCGTCGCGGTCGGCTCGGATGCGGGCCAGGGCCTCGAGGTTCGCGAGCACGACGTTGCCCAGCGCGACGAAGTAGTCGTCGGCGGTGACGCGGCGGTCGTTCCACATGCCGAGCAGCGCGGAGAACATGGCGGTGATGCCCGGCTCGTTTACGGGCGTGAACCAGCGCGGCTCGGCATAGCGGGCCAGAAACGCCTCGACGTAACGGGCGAAGCCGTCGACCCACCGGTCGTCGCAGAACCCGCCGTAGTGGTCGGGCAGCCCGAAGTGGCACAGGTCGATCACCGGGTCGAGCCCGTGGCGCCGACACCCCTCGAGCGCACGGTCCCACAGCGTCCAGTCGAAGACCCCAGGCGCGGTCTCCGTCTCGCGCCACGGCATGCCGTAGCGCCACACCTCAACCCCGAGTCCTGCGACATCGGCGAGGTCCGAATCCAGGTGCTCGAGATGTCCGCTGGCGCGGTACTGGTCGACGCGGACGACCTGTCCCTCGTGCAGGACGAGCGGGTCGGAGCCTTCCTCGCCGCAGGCGACAGCGAACGCGGGGAAGTCCATGTCCGACATCATCGGTCGAGACGGTTCGTGAGACGGCCGACGAGGCCGGATCGGCCGGGCAGCACCCGGGCGAGTGCGCTCACGACGTGGGCATCGGGCCCGACCACCACACGTGCACGGTCACGTTCGATCGCCGACACGATCCTGCGAGCGACCGCAGACGGCGGCCGCAAGACGTAGGGCGCCAGACGGGACTGGCCCATCTCTGCGAGCCGAGCGGCCTGGCCGCCCCGCGCGCCGGCGGTGATGTTGGTGTGGATCGCGCCGGGGAAGACCACGGTGACCCCCACCTGCGTGGTGACCAGCTCCCCGCGCAGCGCCTCGCTGAACGCACGCACCGCGCCCTTGGTGAGCGAGTACGACACGTTGTGGGGTAGACCGAGGAGCCCGACCATGCTCGACATGTTGACGATGTGTGCCTCGTTGGCCTGCTGCAGCATCGGTAGGAACGGACGGCATCCGTGCACCACGCCCCACACGTTGATGTCGACGATCCAGCGCAGATCGTCAAGGGTCTCGTCGGTGAACGCGCCGGCGGCGGTCACCCCGGCGTTGTTGACCAGGATCTGGCACGGACCGAGCGAGCCCTCGACCTCGGTCGGGAGCTCGTCCATGCGCTTCGGATCGCGCACGTCGGCGAGGTGCACGCTCGCCCGGGCGCCGAGCGAGCGGACCTGCTCCGCGGTTTCCTCGGCGCCGTCGGGGCGCACGTCGATCGCCGCGATCGCGCACCCTCGCTCGGCGAGCGCGATGGCGGTGGCTCGGCCGATGCCGCTGCCCGCTCCGGTGACGACTGCGACGCGTCCACTGAGGCGCCTCATCGGGCCGATTCCTCCCGGTTGGCATCGGTCGCGAGGACGCAGCGGGTCCCGGCGTAGATGGTGGGCATGCACTTGTTGCAGTGCACGCACAGCCCCACCGCGTTCGCCGACGTCGCCATCCGATTGACCAGGTCCGGTTCCCGGAGGAGCGCCCGCGCCATGGCGACGAACTCGAAGCCCTCGGCGAGAGCACCGTCGATCGTGGCCCGTTCGTTGATGCCACCGAGCAGGATCAGCGGCATGTCGAGCTCCCGACGGAACTGCCGCGCCAACGGCAGGAAGAACGCCTCCTCGAACGGGAGCTCCGGGAGGATGCGGCGACCGAAGGCGCGCACGCCGAGCCCGACGATGGGGCCCTGCGCGGCGGCGAAGTCCCGGAGGGGAACGTCGCCGCGGAAGTAGTACATGCCGTTGAGCAGGGAGCTGCCGCCGGTCAGCTCCAGCGCGTCGAGCGCGCCGTCCTGCTCGAGCAGCTGCGCGAACTGCAGGCTCTCGTCGAGCCACAGGCCACGCTCGACGCCGTCGGCCATGTTGAACTTCGCCAACACCGCCACCTTGCCATCGGCAACCCTTCGTACCGCGTCGACGACCCGTCGAGGAAACGTGGCGCGGTTCTCGATGCTGCCGCCGAGCTCGTCGCGGCGCCGGTTCAGGTTGGGGCTGAAGAACGAGCTCAGCAGGTAGTTGTGGGCGAGGTGGAGTTCGAGCGCGTCGAACCCGGCGTCGATCGCGACGCGGGCCGCGCGCTCGAAATCGGCCACGACCTCGTCGAGGTCCCGGCGGGTCGCGCCCTTGACCCACCCCATCGCCGGTGCGCTGAACCGGCCAGAGGGGGCCAGGCTCGGGTGGCGCCTCGACTGGGACTGGGCGACGAGCCCGGCGTGACCGAGTTGTGCCGACACCAGCGCACCCTCGGCGTGTACCGCGGAGGTGAGGCGCTGCAGGTCACCGATGAGCGACTCGGTCATCACCATCGTGTCGCTGCTCACCCGACCCCCCATCGACACCGCGCAGTAGGCCACGGTGCTGAGCGCGGCGCCGCCCCGGGCCACGGCGGTGTGGAAATCGATCAGCTCGTCGGTGACGGCGCCCCGTGGCATCACACCCTCGAAGGTCGCGGCCTTGATGATCCGGTTGCGGAGCGTCAGCGGGCCGAGCCGGGCCGGCGCGAACGCGTCGGCGGCGGGCGCGCGAGTAGAGGTGTCCATGTCAGTCTCCTGTTGCTGCTCGTTCGAGGCGGGCGGCGATGCCGTCCAACACGACTTCCAGGTCGAACGCGAAGGTGTCCTGCACGTCGGAGGTGGTGAGGTCGTCGTGCACCTGACGCAACGCCGCGAACGTGTCCGCGTCTGCCGCGGCATCGACCAGCTCGGCGGTGGGCTCCAGGAACCGGGAGAAGCTCGCCTCAGCACCGCTCGACGAGGTGACCGCGACTCGAACGACGAGCCACACCGCGTAGGCGGCTTCGACCGAGCTGAACCCGGCCGCCATCAACAGCCGCAGGCCCGGTTCGCCGACGTCGATGCGCATCGACGCCTCGTCACGGTTGGCGGTCAGCAGCGTCGAAGCTGACGAACCAAACTCGCGGCGCACCAGGCCTGCAAAGTCGGTAAGCCAGCCGCGCCACTCCGTAGCCTCGGTCGCGAACCCCCGGATCGCGTGGTCGAGCCTCGACTCGACCAACCCGATGACCTCGTCGCGGCCAGCGACGTGGGAGTACAGGGTGGCAGGCGAGACTCCGAGGTCCTCGGCCAGGCCCTGCATCGTGAACGAGTCCAAGCCAGCTCGGGCTGCGGCATCCACGATCTGATCGCGCCCCACCTTCGGGGGCCGGCCCCGTCGCGCCGGCGCTGCAATCGGATGCGTCGCATTCATGAGGCCAATCTTATCCGAATCATCATTCGGAAATTGCGACGGACGGACTGGAGCGGCTTGCGACCCATTCGGCCGGTCGGGCGTTCCCCGGCCCCACCGACGGCCGTCCCCAGAGGGCCCTCCCAATGCGCACACGTCCGAGCCTCCATCAGACCCAGGCGGTTCACGTCAGACTGTCGAACGGGATCTGCCACTGAGTCCCAGCATGGCCGGCACTTTCTCGGGTTGGTGGCGAAGTGCAGGTCGCGGGCGGTGCCCACCGCGTCGATGCGCGCGGTTCACCGCAAATGACCCCGGCGGCGTGCCTCGGCGACCGCACCGGTGCGGGAGACGACACCGAGCTTGGCGAACACGCTGGCCAGGTGGGTCTTGACCGTGGCCTGGCTGATGTAGAGGTCGCGGGCGATGGTGGCGTTGTCAAGACCGTCGGCAACCGCAGCGAGAACTTCCAGTTCTCGTGGCGAGGGGACGTCGGGGTTGCGCACCGACCTGGTCACGACTCTGGCGGCTACTCGGGGATCGAGGGGCTGGTGGCCGGCGGCGACGGCCCGAACGGCGCTGATCAGGTCGACTTCGGGCGCATCTTTGAGGACGTACCCGGCGGCACCGCCCTCGATCGCCGCATCGATGTCGATGTCGTTGTCGAAGACGGTGACGACCAGCACGCGCGGGCGGGCCTGGGATCGTTGGACCTCTCGCAGCACGTCGAGTCCACTCGGACCGGCTCCAAGGTGCACGTCGAGCACCACGACGTCGGGTTCGAGCTCTGTGATCGTGGAGACCGCAGTGTCGTGGTCGTGCGCCTCGCCCACGACGTCGATGTCGTCCGCTGCGTCGAGGACCGTGCGCAGCCCGGCACGCACGACAGGGTGGTCGTCGACAACCACGATGCGGATCATCGTGTTCCTGACCCGTGTGGGAGCGGGATCGTCGCGTTGATGGTCGAGCCGCGGCCCGGCTCAGCATCCACGTGCAGCGTTCCGCCCAGCTGTTGGGCCCGGGCGCGCATACTGGAGAGCCCGAACCCTCGGCCAGCGACGGCATCCGCGTCGAACCCCGCGCCGTCATCGACGATGTCGAGGCTCACCGTCGAGGGTTGACAGGTGAGGGTGACGACCACCCGGTGGGCCTGCGCGTGACGACGTGCGTTGGTCAGCGCTTCTTGGGCTATCCGCAGGAGCGCTCCTTCGATCTCGACCGGCAGGGGCTCATCATCCCCGTCGAAACGGATGTCGATGACCGGTGAACCGCTTCGCGGGTCGGGGACTGTCAGCAGCGCCAGGGCCGAACGGAGAGTGCGATCATCGAGCTCGACGGGTGCCATGGCGCCCATGAGACGCCGAGCCGCCTCGATGCCGGCATGGCCCAACTCCTCGATGTGGTCGACCTCGGCGACCGCGGCAGCGGCCTTGTCGTCCTCCAACGCTCGGCGTGCCCGCCGAGCGGCCATCACCACGGAGGTGAATCCCTGGGCCAGGGTGTCGTGGATCTCGCCCGTGAGACGCTCTCGTTCCTCCCTGGCCCCAGCTGCGAGGTTCGCTCGGGCCAGGTCGTCACGGGTGGCGAGGAGCTCATCGAGAAGCTGTTGGCGCTCGGCAGTCTCAGAGGCGGCGACGCGGCCGACGGCGACGAGCGCGCCGGCAGCCGCAGCACCGACCAGCGGACCGACGATCTGCGCCGCCCAGTGCCCATCATCGGGCCAGCGGCCGACCAAGATCGCACCGGTCCCCGCTGCCATGGCCACGATGGCGGCAACCGCCGGGCCCGGTGCGAGCGTGGTGGCGAACGCGACGAACACGGCGAAGGACACCCAGGCGAAGTCAGGCGAGACCCACACCGCAGCAAGGCACAAGCCGCTCACCGTGGCGAGCCACGTCCGTGGCGAGGGTCGCCGCCACCGCCGGGCCGCCGCCCAGCCCGCCCAGTACCAGCCGAGGAGGGCGGCACCCATGGTCGCTTCGCCCGCCGTGACCCCAGTATCGAACGCGGACCGGAGCAATCCGAGCGCGACCATGGCCGTGAACAGCACGTGCTGGACCACTCGCAGCATGCGCAGCGACCTGTTCTGCCCAGCGACCCCAGCTTCGTCGTCAACCACTCGATCCAGCCTACGAACGGCCCAGCCCCCCACGCCTTGCGCAGGGTCATCCTTTCGGATGGTTCGCGACCAACACCCGGGTTGATGTCGATCTGCCGCGGTCGCCGCCACGATGCGTAGCACGTTCCGTCCTATCGCTGAAAGGTTCGCCCGTGTACCTCGCCCTGCGAGATCTGCTCGTCGCCCGTGGCCGCTTCGCGCTCGTCGGTGCGGTCATCGCCCTGGTGTCGCTGCTGGCCGGCCTGCTGTCCGGCCTGGCAACCGGCCTCGTCGACGACGGCATCTCGGGCCTGCGACGACTCCCTCTGACCCACGTGGCGTTCCAAGAGGGCTCAGGCTCGGAGTTCAGTCGGTCCAGCCTCGGCCCCGACCAGCTCGCACCCTGGCAGGACCGCCTCGGAGACGATGCGGCGCCGGTCGGCCTGTCGTTCTTTAACGCCCGCACCCCCGACGGCGCAACGGTGGACCTGGCACTGCTCGGCACCCCACCGGGAAGCTTCCTCGCTGCCGACGAACGAGGCGACGACGCACTCGAAGCAGGGGGTCTGGTGCTCAGCGACGCGTTCGCCGACGAGGGCATCGAGATCGGAGACGAGCTGACCGTGGTCGGGCCCGACATCACGCTCCCGGTGCTCGGCTTCACCTATGGCGGCTCCTACGGCCACGTGTCGCTCGCGTTCACCTCGCTCGACACCTGGCAGAACCTCGTCTACGGGGAGAACCACCGCGACCGGTTCAACGCCGTCGCGCTGCGCGACCCGGGAGACGTCGATCTCCAAGCCATCGCCGACGAGAGCGGCATGGACCTCTACACCAAGGCCGGTGCCTACGACGGCTCACCAGGCTTCGCGGCCGAGAGTGCCACCATGTCGTTGATCCGGACGTTCCTCGTCCTCATCTCCGCGCTGGTGGTCGGCGCGTTCTTCACCGTCTGGACCGTGCAACGCACCCACCAGATCGGCCTGTTGAAGGCACTCGGCGCCTCGACGAGCTATGTCGTGCGAGACGCGCTCGGCCAGCTCGCAATCATCATCACCACCGCCACCGCGCTCGGGATGGCCGTCGCGGTCGCAGCCGGTTCACTCATCGGCGGCGAGGTGCCGTTCCGACTCGAAGCCGGATCACTGATCTCCTCCGCCGTCCTGCTCATCGTCGCCGGGATGCTCGGAAGCCTCGTCGCGCTCCGACGCATCACCCGCGTCGATCCCGCCATCGCCCTCACCTCCCAGCCCTGAGGACCCATGACACTCCAACTGCACGACATCCACGTCACCGTCGCCGACGGCCCCGACCAGCTCACGATCCTCAACGACACCGAACTCACCGTCGGGCCAGGCGAGCTCATCGCGGTCACCGGGGTGTCCGGGTCCGGCAAGTCCACCCTCGTCGCCGTCGCCGGCCTCCTGCGCCTACCCGACCAGGGGCAGGTGCTCATCGACGGCGAGGACCTCTCTGAAGCACCCGACCGGCGCCGAGCGACCGTCCGACGCGACCACATCGGCCTCATCTTCCAGAGCGCCAACCTGTTCCCATCCCTCACCGCCATCCAACAGCTCGAGCTCGTCGCCCACCTCGACGGCAAGATCACCACCGACGACCGCGACCAGGCCCACCACCTGCTCGCCACCGTCGGGCTCAGCGACCGGCTCCACCACCGACCCGGACAGCTCTCCGGCGGCGAACGCCAACGCGTCGCGATCGCCCGAGCACTCATGGGCAACCCCTCAGTCGTGCTCGCCGACGAACCCACCGCAGCGCTCGACGATGCCCGCGGGCGGGAGATCATGGCTCTCCTCGCCGAGCTCACCACCACCCGACAAACCGCGACCGTCGTGGTCACCCACGCTCCCCACCAGCTCCACGACCCAGACCATGCCCTGCGCCTGGCCGACGGAGCGCTCCACCCAGCCACAGACCGGGACGCCGCGCCGCTCTAACGGGACCGCCTCCATCTGCGTCGTGCGGCAAGCGCGTTCTACCGCTGCGCAACCACGCACTCGCACGCCCCACCCGCCGGTTGACGTGAACCTTCGTTGCCTCTCGACATGGGGTCGCGATGGTTCTACCGATCGTTCTACCGGGGTCCGGACCGCCCGGATCCGGCAGAACGAGGAGGCCCCGCCATGCAAGGACACATCGCCCGCAAGCGCGACCGCTACTACGCGGTCATCTACGAAGGACTCGACCCTGTCACAGGCAAGGAACGGCGCAGCTGGCATCCCGCCGGCACCGATCGCACCGAGGCCGAAGCGCTCGTCGCCCGGCTCGCAGCAGACCGCGACGGCCGCAACGATGAGGTCCGCTCGCTCACCTTCGGCGCCTATCTCACCAGCCACTGGCTCCCGGTCAAGCGTCTCGAGCTGAAGGTGAGCACCCACCGCAGCTACGTCCACAAGACCCGGCGACACATCCTGCCGGCGCTCGGGCGCAAGCGGCTCCGCCGACTCCGCCCCCAGGACCTCGAACGGCTCTACGACTCGATGCTGCACCCCAGCGACGGCACCCGGCCCCTTTCACCGAAGACCGTCTATGAGGTGCACCTGATCATCCGCGGAGCGCTCGACCACGCCGTTCGACGGGGACTGGTGAACCGCAACGTCGCCCTCGCCGCCTCAGCGCCCAGGCTGCGGGCCATACCCAGCATCGAACAGCACGCCTGGACCTCCGACGAGCTCCAAGCGTTCCTGCGGGCTGCGGCCGGACACCGGTTGTTCCCCGCCCTGTGGCTGTCGGCCAACACCGGTCTGCGGCGCAGCGAACTGCTCGGCCTGTGCTGGAGCGACCTCGACCTCAAGCACGCCCGCCTGTCGATCAACCGCGGGCTCGTCGCCGTCGGCTACGAGCTCCACGAAACGCGCGGCAAGACCGCCAACTCCCGCCGCTGCATCGACCTCGACCCCACCACCCTCACGGTCCTCGCCGGATGGCGGGCACTCCAGGCCGCCGAGTACACCGCCACCGGCGTCAAGGATCCCGACTGGATGTTCACAACCGCGAGCGGTGGACGCGTCCACCCGCACTCGCTGAGCCAGACCTTCGACCGCATCGTGCGCCGTGCCCCCGTACCGGTCATCCGGCTCCACGACCTACGCCACACCCACGGCAGCCTGCTCCTCGCCGCTGGCATCAACCCGAAGGTCGTGTCCGAACGGCTGGGTCATGCCCAGTTCGTGTTCACCGTCGAGACCTACCAGCACACCTTCCCCAGCATGGGCGCTGACGCGGCCCGTACCTTCGAAGCGCTCCTCAGCCCTGGCGGGGCCAGCGAAAACCCCAAGATCGTGAAAGCCGGTTGAACGCCCGGGAGAACACCCCCGGAACCCGGTAGAAGGCGCAAGCAACGAGCAAGGCCCAGGTCTCTGACCTGGGCCTTCACTCACAAGTTGGTGGCGGGGGCAGGATTTGAACCTGCGACCTTCGGGTTATGAGCACGCTGGGACTACTTCGGGCAACTACCGCCTGACCAGCCGACTCGGGCGTTTGCCCAGCTCAGGAGCGGTCTCGAGCCCCGGCGGTCGTGCCCGGTGTTCCCCGCTGTTCCCCGCTGTTTCCCACTGGTTCGTGAGTTTTCTGTGAGCTTTTCGACGCCGTCTCAGGAGACCTGGACGGCATCGGTGAGCGTGTCGGGGACCTCGGCCGGAAACGAGAGCACCAGGTGCCGATCAAGCGCCTTGGCCACGCGGGCGAGGGTATCGACCCGGTTGCGTGCCCCGCCGCCTTCCTCGAGTCGGGAGATCACCGACTGGGTCGTCCCCATCCGCTCGGCGAGCTCCCGCTGGGAAAGGCCGGCTTCGGTGCGCAGGTCGTAGATCAGCTGACCAAGGTCGAGGTCCTGCTCGGCCCCAGCGCGTGTCTCGGCCGACGGGGTGCCCTTGCGGTTCTTGATGTCTTCCCATCGGGAGTAGTTGGCCATCGTCGTTCTCCTCTTCTAGTAGGGGAAGCGCTTCGCGCATTCCTCGGCGACCGTGCGGGCTCGAGCTACCCCGGTCGGTTCGTTGTTGCGTTGCTTGCGAAACGCGGCCAGCAAGATGATCCGGCCGTCCTTGGTGAACCGGTAGGTGATTCGCCGTGCTGCCGAACCGAGGGTGAACCGCAGCTCGAACGGTCCGTCACCGAGACTCCTCGACAACGGCATCCGAGCCCGCGATCCCAACTCAGCGAGTCGATCGATGATCACCGACACGCGTTGCCAATCAGCTTCGGTGAGCGAGTCGAGCCACGCGACAATCTCGTCGTGTGCCTCGACCCCGGCCACCGCCATCATCGCATCAAAGCGATGATAACGCAAGAGCGGTCATACGTTGAGTCCGAGGCTGGCGCGGTGGTCGACGAGTAGGCTCTGGTGGAAACCCGGCTGGTCAGCCGCATCGAAGACCGCTCCCGCCGTCTCCCGGTCACCTGATCCGATTGCGTGTTCGGCCATGACGACGATCGGCTGCCACGATCGCGAACCGAGCCCTCTCGCTGCATAGACGAAGCCGTCGGAGTGTCCGGTTGCGAGCTAGAGGTGCGCCACGGCTTCGAAGGCACGGTCAGCCTCCCAGTCGAGGATCGCCGCGCGCAGCTCGCCTTCGAGCTCCTGGAGAATCTGAGCGATGAGTCCGATCTCGTCACCGTGGACCTGGGTGAACCAGTCGTCTCGGCCTTGTAGTCGAGGGCGTAGGGTCCCAGATCAGCAGGGCGCAGATGTCGCGCCAGTATGCGGCCGGCTCGACGCCGGCACCGCGCCAGTCGAGCGCGAGGTACGTTTCCCATGCGGTGGTCCGGGCCTCGCCGACGTTTCCGTGGCTGTCGTCAGTGCGGTCGGCGAGCACGAGCACGGCGGTGTGAAACGCACGGTAGAGGCTGACCCGGTCGACGAGCTTGCGGCGCGGACCGTCGAGATCAGCGAGCCGCGTCACGAGCCGGTCGACAACGTCGAAGCTCTTGTACTTGTTCACATGGCTCTTGCCATCGGCGATCGGTCGCAGACGCTCGTAGAAGCGGGCCGGATCCGACGGGAAGACGTCCCAACCGAACTGGGCCAGCGTTTCGAACCGTATGCGGGGCGTGTTGAGCATCGGGACGGTCTTGGCGCGGTTGCTCAGGATCCGAGAAGCAGCGCTTGCTCGCGAGGACTCGGAACTGTAACTTGTAATATGTTTCCAATACCGAGTTCTCGATGACGGATCCAGAAGGGCTGGCGAAGGTGATCAAGCTTCTTGTCGTGTCGACGGATCAACTCGTTCAGGAGGGGTTGGCGCAGCGAGTCAATGCCTACGTACACAGCGATCCGCCCGTCGAGGTCTTCATCGTCGCTTGCGGAGATCAAGCGGACGCTCGCCTAACCGAGACCACGACTCGGCTCGAGTTGTTGGGGGTGGGGGTCAGCGGGGAGGTCGGCGGCTCCGATGTGACCGCAGCCGTGGACTCGGCGCTGTCACACTTCGGTGCGCATCGCATCTTGGTGTCGGCATCGCCCTCGCGCATCGCCCAGTGGTTCCACCGGGACCTCTCTCATCGGCTGCAGAACCGCACGACGGCGATCGTGGAAACGATTGCGGAACCTGTCAGCGGACGCCCCGACAGCACCGACTGACCGCCGGATTCACCACTCCACACGAGGAAATTGCCGTCGATGCAAACGCAACCCCATCCAGATCTGCCAGACCTGTTCTCACCGTTGGTGATCAGCGATCCGTATTCGGCGTACGCCGACCTCCGCAATACTGGTGTTGCCTACGACGAACGCAACGACACCTGGTTGGTGGCTCGTCACCGCGATGTGATCGAGGGGCTTCATCATCCATCGTTGTATTCGTCGGAACGCGGCTACGAGGCGTTCATGTCGGGTCGGGTCGGGCCGGCGGGCAGCGAGGGTCGGGCCACTGCGATCGGGCTCGATCGGCTCTTCGGCTCGCGTGTGCTGATTGCGAGCGACCCGCCGGACCACACGCTGTTGCGCCGGATCGTGTCGCGCCCATTCACCAAGAAGTCGATCGCTTCATGGGAATCGCGAGCCCGAGCGCTTGCCGATGACCTCGTGGGTGAACTCGCTGTGAGCATCGCAAGCGGCGACGCCGATCTCGTTCGCGATCTGGCGGTGCCGCTTCCGGTGCGACTCATCGCCGAGGTGCTCGGCATTCCCACCGACCGACAGGCAGATTTTCGGCGCTGGTCCGACGCCCTCGTCGGCTCGCTCGCGGCACAGGTCGATGTCGACGCGGTGAGCGGCGACCTCGCCGAGATGTTCGAGTTCTTCACCAACGTCACCGACCAACGCCGCCGAGCCCCGGGCGACGACCTGATCAGCGCGATCGCTCAGGCCACTCCTGAGGGAGAAGAGCTCTCCATCATCGAGGTGGTGATGTTCTGCATTCTGCTTCTCGTCGCCGGCAACGAGACCACCACGAATCTGTTGGGCAACCTGCAGCATTCGCTGTGGGATCATCCCGATCAGTTCGAACTGCTTCGACACCGACCTGATCTGGCCACCGCTGCGGTCGAAGAAGGTCTGCGCCACGGCGGCCCGGTGCAGGGCCTCTTCCGTCAGACAACGCGAGCATGCAGGCTGGGCGGCGTTCACCTTCCCGCGGCAGCAAACGTCTTCCTGCTCTTTGCGGCTGCGAACCGGGACGACACGGTGTTCTCGGAACCGGACGCCTACCGGATCGAGCGCGACACCGCCGAGCACCTGGCCCTGGGCCACGGAATTCACTACTGCCTCGGTGCTCAGCTCGCCCGACTTGAGGCTCGCGCCGCGCTCGAGGCGCTACTCGCCCACGGACTCCGACTTCAGCCGACCGGGCCGGCCGAGGCTACGCACAACCCGATACTCCGTGGCTTCGTTTCGATTCCGGTCACGGCGTGACCGTCCGATCTCGCCGGGGCCGACGTTCATGGTGATCAGCGGATCCGAGGCGGACGCGCCGACGGGGGGCGCCATCGACCGGGGAGTGCTGGTCGCCTTCAGCGGCTTGATGGCGGGCATGTTTCTCGCGTCGGTGGATTCGACGATCGTGGCGACTGCGCTGCCGACCATCGTGGGCGATCTCGGCAACGTGGATCAGCTGTCGTGGGTTGTGTTGTCGTACCTGCTGACGACCACGATCGGGACCACGCTCTACGGACGCATCAGCGACCACATCGGCCGCCGCCGCACGTTCCAGGCCGCGATCGTGTTGTTCCTGATCGGCTCGGTGCTGTCGGGGCTGGCGCAGTCGATGGTGCAGCTGATCGTGTTTCGAGGTGTGCAGGGTCTCGGCGGCGGCGGCCTCATGTCCATGCCGTTCGTCATCATCGGTGATCTCGTCTCGCCGCGCGAACGCGGCCGCTACATGGGCTACTTCACCGCCGTGTTCGCAGTCGCCGGAGTGATGGGTCCACTGCTGGGCGGGTTCTTCGTCGACAACGCGTCATGGCGTTGGATCTTCTACGTGAACGTCCCGGTGGGTGCGGTCGCACTGATACTCACCGATCGGGTCCTTCGCTACGACGTGGAGGACCAAGGGGCCAAGCTCGACCTTGCCGGCGCGGCGCTGTTGGTGGTGTCCGTCGCGTCGCTGGTACTCGTGTCGGCGTGGGGTGGCGATCGGTACGCTTGGACGTCTTCCACCATCCTCGGCATGTTCGTCGTGGGCGTGCTGTTCGCCGGGTTCTTCACCATCCACTGCCGACGGGTGCCGGCACCGTTGTTGCCGCTTCGACTGCTCGCCGAGAGTCCGGTTGCTGTCAGTGTGGTGATCGCTTTGCTCGTGGGAGCTGTGATGTACGGCGGTCTCGTGTTTCTTCCTCTGTTCCTGCAGGGCGTCACCGGCGTGTCCGCGACGAACTCGGGGTTGCTCCTCGCCCCCTTGATGGGCGGTGTGACCGCAGCGTCCATCGTGGCCGGCCGGGCCATGTCCCGCACCGGGCTCTACAAGCGCTACCTCATCGTCGGCACGTCGGCCATTGTCGCAGTGGTCGCGGCCCTCAGCCGCCTCGACGCCGCAACCTCCGGGTGGCAGGTCGGTGCACTGATGGCGTTGCTCGGTGCGGGGATGGGCACGGTCATGCCGATCACGTCCATGGCCAGCCAGAACGCGGTCGATTTTCGAGATCTCGGGGTGACGACATCGCTGGTCTCGTTCTCGCGTTCGTTCGGTGCGTCGATCGGTGTGGCCATCTTCGGCACGATCCTCGCGTCCCGACTCGGACCACGTCTCGAGGCTGTTGCCTCGGGCGGTCTGCCTTCTGGTCTCAGCGCTCGACGACTCGCCAACAGTCCCGAGCAGATAGAGGCGCTCAATCCTGCGCTGCGGGCCGATGTGCGTGCCGCGCTCGCTGACACGATCGGCGAAGTCTTCCTCGCGGCCGTGCCGGTCGCGCTGTTGGCGCTGGCGATTTCGTTCCTTCTCGAGGAACGCCCCCTTCGCGCGTCGGCATTCGTCGACCGCGAGCGTGGCCCCACCAAACAGACCACAAACGACGAGGTGATGTGATGCGACCGATTTCCGATGACATGCGAACGAGTATGCGAGGCGCGGCAGCGGTCTTCGCCGAACGGGGATTCGACGGAACAACGATGGAAGCGCTGCGCGAGGTCACCGGCGTTCCGACCTCGACGCTGTACTACTACTTCGAAGGGAAGGAGCAGGTCCTCACGTTTCTTCTCGAAGACTGGCTCGACCGCACCGCGGCCGCTGCTGCCGAGGCGATCGCAACCGAACGAACCGCCAAGGAGCGTCTGGGCGACTTGGTCGCGGCGCAGCTCACCGCGATGGCGAACGACCCCGCGACCTGCCAGGTCCTGTTGGCCGAACTTGGTCGGATCGATCGTCTTCCCCACATCGCAGAGGCCGTGCAATCGGCCTTTCATCGGCCCGTCGCAAAACTGCTTGCCGATGGGGCGGCCGATCGTCACCTCAGGTCAGTCGATGTCGACGTCGCCACATCGGTTCTCTACGGGGCGGTGATCATCAGCGGCCTCCACCACATCATCGATGCCCGAGACGAGGTCCCGGCCTTCGATGCCACCGAGGTCGCAGCGTCGGTGATGGATCTCGTGCTCCACGGCCTGGAATCCGAGGAATGAACCGGCTTGGACGGTGGTGCGCGCGTCATCGCTGGCTCGTGATCGGAACGTGGGTCGCAGTGTTGATCGTCGCGGTCGTTCTGGGGCGAAGCGTGGGCGGCGAGACGAGCTTGGTGTTCGAAGTACCCGGCGCCGAGTCCCAGCAAGCGTTCGATCTGTTGGAGGATCGATTTCCCCAGCGTTCCGGCGACACAACCGACATCGTGTTTGCCGCTGCGGATGTTCGCGCGCCCGACGTCACCCAGCAGGTAGGCGCGCTGATCGCCGCTCTCGCACTGCTGGATCATGTCGACTCGGTCAGCGACCCCTACGCCACCGACAGCAGGACGATCTCTCAGCAGGCCACCGTGGGCTTCGCGACGGTTCAGTTCGATCAACGCGGCACCGAACTTCCCGACGAGGTGATCGACGACCTCAAGGCTCTGGTCGCCGACGCAAACCGCGACGGGCTGCAGGTCGAGGCGGGGGGACGGGCGATCCAGTTCAGTGAGATCGAGGGGCCGGGCGGTCGCTCGGAACGAATCGGTCTTGCGGTCGCGGTCATCGTGTTGTTGGTGTCGTTCGGGTCGGTCGTCGCCATGGGCCTGCCGCTGATCACAGCGCTGTTCTCACTCGGTGTCGCGCTGTCGATCCTCGACGTGTTGGCCAACGCCATGGAGCTCTCCGACTTCGGTCCTCGGCTCGCGACTCTGGTCGGTCTCGGCGTCGGGATCGACTACGCCCTCTTCATCGTCTCCCGCTTCCGCGCCGCTCTGCATGAAGGCCTCGCCGTGGGCGACGCAGTCGGTCGAGCCATGGACACGTCCGGGCGTGCCGTCGTGTTCGCCGGGCTGACCGTCGTGATCTCACTCTCGGGAATGTTGTTGATGCGAGTTCCGATCGTGCAAGCCCTCGCGGTCGGAGTCGGCGTCGCCGTTGTCGTGGTACTCGCCGCAACGCTCACCCTGGTTCCGGCCACGCTGGGGCTGGTCGCGCACCGAATCGACTCGTGGCGCGTCCCGGGGCTGCATCGGGACGAGTCCGCGCATCGAAACTCGGGATGGTTCCGATGGAGCCGGATGGTTCAGCACCGCCCCTGGCCATTCGCCATCGTGGGCACGCTGCTGCTTGTCGCGTTGACGATTCCGGTCTTCTCGATGCGGCTCGGCAGCGCCGACGCGGGCAGCGACCCGATCTCCCAAACCTCGCGGCGGGCCTATGACCTGCTTGCCGAGGGGTTCGGTCCCGGATTCAACGGGCCGTTCCTCGTTGCTGCGGAACTTCCCGCCGGCGGAGATCTGACACCGCTCGAAACGACGATGGATGCCATCGCGGCTGAGCGTGGCGTCGCTGCCGTGTCGCCGATCACCGTGAACGCGGCCGGCGACACCGCGATCGCGTCGGTGTTCCCGACGACATCGCCCCAGGACGAAGCCACCCGCGAACTGCTCGACCGGTTGCGCTCTGGGGTCATCCCCAGCATCGACAGCAGCGGCTTGGTGGTCCACGTAGGTGGGGTGACCGCCGTCTTCGAGGACCTCGGCACGACACTCGCCGACCGGCTGCCGGTGTTCATCGCCGCCGTGATCGGCCTGTCGTTCCTGTTGTTGATGGTGGTGTTTCGATCGATCGTCATCCCCATCAAAGCCGCAGTCATGAACCTGCTGTCGATCGGCGCCGCCTATGGAGTGATGGTCGCGATCTTCCAGTGGGGGTGGGGCAAGGATCTGATCGGTCTCGACGCCACCGGCCCGATCCAGTCGTTCATCCCGATGCTGTTGTTCGCGGTGCTGTTCGGGCTCTCGATGGACTACGAAGTCTTCCTCCTGTCGCGGATCCGTGAGGAGTATGTTCGCAGCGGCGACAACGCCACCGCCGTTGCCGACGGCCTCGCCGCCACCGCACGGGTCATCACTGCCGCAGCCGCGATCATGGTCGCCGTCTTCGGATCGGCAGCCCTCGCTGAGGATCGCACCACGAAGCTGTTCGGCATCGGCCTGGCGACCGCCATCTTCTTCGACGCCACCCTGGTCAGATCCCTTCTCGTGCCCGCCACGATGGAACTGATGGGCAAAGCCAACTGGTGGTACCCGTCGTGGCTCGATCGGCTCACCCCCCAGATCAACATCGAAGGCGCTGTCCACCAGGATCCCGAGCTCAGCTCTGTCGACCCACCTGAACCGGAGCTGGTGTCATGACCCCTGAACCCATCCGGCTGAGCGGCGGCGGCCTCGAACTGGCCGCTGATTTGTGGGGCGACCCTGACGACCCTCCGGTGGTGTTTCTGCACGGGGCCGGTCAGAGCCGCCGGGCCTGGGACGAGGCCGCCCGCGCGGTCGTCCGCGCCGGCTGGCACGCCGTGACTGTGGATCACCGCGGTCACGGTGACAGTGACTGGCCCGTTGAGTCTTCCTATGACTGGGACCACTTCGGCGACGACGTCGAAGCACTGATCGACCGGTTCTCCCGCCCTCCCGTGGTAGTGGGTGCATCGCTCGGCGGAATGTCAGCCCTGATCGCTCAGGGACGCTCAGTCACCCAGCTCTACCGCGCGTTGGTACTCGTCGACGTGACGCCGCGCATGGAACTCGACGGCGTGAAACGCATCGTCGGGTTCATGGCCGCGCATCCCGAAGGCTTCGACACCCTTGATGACGCCTCGCAGGTCATCGCCGACTACACCGGTCGTCCCAAACCAGACTCCCCCGACGGGCTGCGCCAGGTCCTGCGCCATGGACCGGACGATCGCTGGCGTTGGCATTGGGACATCAGATTCCTCGAAGGTCGAGCCGACGAGATCCTCAGCTCACAGGAAGGGACCGAACGGAGCGACGCGATCCGAGCGATGCTGCTCGACGCCGCTGCCCGGGTGCGGGTCCCGACCCTGGTCGTGCGGGGCGCACAAAGCGACATGGTTTCGCCCGAAGCCGTACGCGAGTTCGTCGACATCGTTCCGGGCTCGCGGTTCGTCGACGTCGCGGACGCCGGTCACATGGTCGCCGGCGACCAGAACGACCACTTCGTCGATGCAGTCCTCGAATTCCTTTCCGGCCTCAGCCCCGACACGAAAGCCGAGCGCCCATGACCGCCTCTTCTCTGGATGCCTCCGCCGACGATCATCCCGATCTCCCCGCCCGCATCGGAGCCGCAGCCGCCATGCGGCGTCTCTCTCATGCCATCGTGTCGCACCGCGTGGACATCTCGGACCTGCACCGGATCGCTGCAGCCGCCGACGAACTCTCTTCCCAGATCGAGGCGCAGCCCGCGAGAGGTCGTCTCGACGAGATGATGGCCAGTCCGCGCTTCGCGGCCGCGCTGGACAGCGGCTCACTGGGACAGGCCGTCGAGGACGGCGCGTTCGTCGATCTGTTCCACGACTCGCCGGTGTCGGGATCGGCGAACCCGCTCGGCATGGGTCTCCGGATCAGCCGTGACGGTGACGAGGCAGTGGGCACGATCGTTCTTGGCCCCGGATGGGAAGGCGCCCCCGGGCGTGGGCACGGCGGCATCGTCGCGGCCTGCGTCGACGAGACCATCGGTGGGCTTCTGCCGATCATCGGCACCATGGCATTCACCGGCGAGCTCACCCTGAGATACCGGGCGCCGTGCCCACTCGCCACACCGCTCGAATTCAGAGCTCGCCTGAACCGACGGGACGGCCGAAAGCTCTACATCGAGTGCACCGGCACAAGCCCCGAAGGTCTCTTCGTCGAATCCACCGCGCTGTTCATCGCCGTCCAACTCGACCAACTCGCAGCCCTCATCGACCAACCCCCTATCGAAAAGGACACCCGACCGTGAGCACGCCCGACGAACTCATCCTCGAGATCATGACCACGCCGGAGGGGCGTAGAAACCCCTACCCGCTGTACGCCCAACTCCAAGAACAAGCGCCCATCGCCCGGAGTGAACTCGCCGACATCTGGTTTCTCGCCCGGTACGACGACTGCCACAACGTGCTCCGAGACCCACGCTTCGGCAAGAGCGACCCCGACAAGCCCATGACGTTGCTCCCGGGCGGTGCTCCCCGCAGTCGCCTGAAGTTCGCACGCGACAGCATGCTGCTGCTCAACCCGCCGGACCATACGAGACTGCGAGGGCTCGTCGCTCGCGAGTTCACTCCTCGCCGCGTCGAACGCCTACGCGACAACGTCGAGACAATGTGCGACGACATCCTCGATGCCATCGCCGAAGCCGGCGAAGTCGATCTCATGGACACCCTTGCGTTCCCGCTGCCGGTACGCGTGATAGGCGAACTTCTCGGCGTGCCCGAGGACGAACGCGACGCCTTTCGCCCGCTCACCCTCGCCGCGGCGAAGTCGATCGAGCCCGACGTCACCGAAGAAGAGATGGTTACCGCCAACGCAGCAGGACAGCAACAAGCCGACTACTTCACCGACCTCATCGCTCGCCGTCAGGAGGACCCCGGCGACGATCTCCTCAGCGCCCTCATCGAACTCCGCGATGGCGGCGACCGGCTGTCTCAATCGGAGCTCATCGCGACCGCGATCCTCATCTTCGCCGCAGGGTTCGAGACCACGACCAATCTCATCGGCAACACCGTCAACACCCTGCTTCGTCGACCCGACCAGCTCGCCAAACTCCGGCAAGACCCCGAACTCATCCCGTCGGCCATCGATGAGGTCCTGAGATTCGAGTCACCGGTGCAACTCGACCTCAGGGTTGCCTTCGAAGACGTCCAGCTCCATTCCCACACGATCAGGGAGGGCGACGCAGTCATCACTCTTCTCGCCGCCGCGAACCGCGACCCGTCGAAGATCGACCATCCGAACGAATTCGACATCACCCGCAGCCAGATACCGCTCATGAGCTTTGCCACCGGCATCCACTACTGCCTCGGCGCGAACCTCGCCCGCATGGAAGGCCAAGCCGTTCTCAACAAGCTCCTGAACCGCTTCAACACGATCGAACTCCTCGACACCGAACCCGCCTGGCGAGACCGACTCACGCTGCGCGGCCTCGACCAACTCAACGTCGCCGTCGGCTGAGCGTCCGTCCGACCACCAACAGCTCTCTCCGCTCACTCGTGTACTTGTTCACATGGCTCTTGCCATCGGCAACCGGTCGCAGGCGTTCGTAGAAGCGGGCCGGGTCACACGGGAAGGCGTCCCAACCGAAACGGGCCCCTGCTGCGAACCGGATTCGGGGCGTGTTGGGCATCGGTTCGGTCTCGACGCGCCATTCCGATCGGCACCCGGCCGGCGACCTGGTCCCGAGCGCGCTTGACGACACGTGTGTCGGCGAAGTCGTCGGGGCCGGGAAGGTCTCGACGGTTGACCTCGGCCAGACGCTGTATGAGATCGTCGAGATGGTTGAGCTTCGCCTCGCCGTCACGTCCCGACCCGTACCCGGGTGATCGGGTCGTATCGATGAAGACCTCCCGGAGACCGTCGGGATCGTCGTCGTGGTCGAGTTCGATCACGATGCAATACCAGAGATCCCACAACGACCACTCCCGCCTGAACCGTTCCTTCCAAACCTCGGCACCGAATCGAGCCGGCTGCCACGGTTCTTGCTCACCATGGCGTGTCATTCGGACCGGCAGCAACATGACGCAGGTAGCCGAGTGCTGCTGCCTGACCGGCATCGGTGAGCGAGATCCGGCGGTTGCCCCAGTCGCCGGACGTCACGGTGAGTGCCCAGGCGTCCCAGACATGTCGGGCGTCGATGAAGGTCCAGGACACGTCGCGCAGCGGCGGGGGTCCGCTGATTCCGTCGCGGGTGATCTGCCAGCCCATCTCGATTGCGCAGTTGCGGATGAAGACCGGTGCCGCGTTGTCCGAGATCGGTTCGGTCTGGGCGAGGAAGAAGAGCAGGCCGGTCTCGGCGACGAATCTCTCCCACTCGTCGCCGCCCACGAGCTTCCTGGTCAACGCCCGCCAGGCTCCCGCAGGATCGGTGGCGATCTCCCGGCCGAACGGTGTTCTGCGCAGGCTCGCCTTGTGTTTGCGGACCGCGCCGATTCGTTGCAGCCACTCTCGAAGGTCGAGTAGCACCCGGTCATCGAGTTCGTTCTTGACCGGCCGATCGAGCGGCAACGGGTCCTGCCACGGGCGGTCGGCCTGGAGCGACTGGACGAAGGCAGGCTTCAGTAGCCGGCCTGGGTCAACGGCTGCTCATCACCCCACCGCTCCAACAGCCACACCAACGGGCGAACCGCTGCGTCCGCCTCAGGGGGTTGCTCAACGGGATGCAGAAGCCGGTACGCGATCTGTGCTCGAGCCTCGAAGAGCTTGGGGCTGCGGCGCTCGGCAGCAGACACCCACGCTTCGATGCGCTCGGTCACGATCGCCGTGCGCCACGACTGACCGGGGATCACCGGGTGGTCGCCCTCGAGGACGGCGGCGCACACCCGCGCCTGAACGCCACGCCAACCCTTGGCCCCGACCGTCATCTCCCCGGTGTTTATCGCGTCCTCCAACGCGGTCTCGACCGCTGACCGGGCCTGAGCATCTTCGGACCGCATCACCGACGACCACGCGAAGTCGTCGAGATCAGGCGGGTCGATACCGGATCGCTCGATCGCCTTCCTCAGCGCCGACCGGCCGGCCGCATCCGATCGGTCGAACGCCTCATGGACCTTGGCGGTCTCCTCCGACCGACAGATCGCCGCATACCCGTCGAGTCCGAGCTCATCGAAGAGCACGGCTGCCGTTTCGGCGAACCGACCCATGTAGCCGACCTCATCAGTCAGATACTTCGTCGGCACCACGTACCAGAGCCACTCCTGCAGCCCCGACTGACGGATCACGCCCGGACCCTCGCCCCACGTCAACGAATCAACGACATGCTCCGCCTCAGCCGCAACGTCGCCATCACTCGCTCGAATACGCTCGATGGCCGCAGCGACATCACCCTCGGTCAACTCCGCAGGACGGCAGCGATTGCGCACAGGCTCCGACACCAACCCAGTCTGCCAGCCAAGCCCGGCGAGCATCCTCTTCGGGTTGGCGACCCGACGAGCCGATGGGTGGCGATGTCCTACATCGTGCACCGCAACCACCGCTTCTACGTCGTCGCCTACACCGGCCACGACCCCATCAGCGGCAGCGAACGCCGACGCTGGCACCCCGCCGGCACATCACGATCCGATGCCGAAGCGATCCGTAGCCGCATCGACGCCGCCCGACCAGCCGCCGCGTGTCCCTCGACGGTGGCCGGGTTCCTCACCGACGTGTGGCTCCCCTCGAAAGGCGACCTGACCCATCCGACCCGGAACCGGTACCGGTGGATGATCGACCGCTACATCAACCCCCGCATCGGCCAGCAGCGACTCGACCGGCTCCGACCCGCCGACCTCGACGCCACCTACACCGACCTCTCCGTTCGTGGCGGCAAGAACGGGCAGGCCCTGTCACGCAAGACCGTGCTCGAAGTCCACCGGGTACTCGCCAACGCGCTCGACCTCGCCATCGACCGAGAACTCCTCGACACCAACCCCGCCCACCGGGCACGGCCACCGAGGCCCGACACCCGCTCCACCATCCCCGCCATCTGGACTGCATCCCAGCTCGCCAGCTACCTCGACATCGTCAGGCGCCATCGACTGTTCCCGGCGCTGCACCTCGTCGCCCACACCGGACTCCGCCGCGGTGAGCTCGCCGGCCTCAACTGGGGCGACCTCGACACCCACGCCGCCACCGTGTCAATCGCTCGCACCCGCCAAGTGACCGGCGGCCGCACCATCGAAGCCCCCGTGAAGACGAGAACGAGCCGGCGCCGCGTCGACCTCGACACCGGCACGCTCGACGTGCTCAAACACTGGCGACAACGCCTTGTCGAAGAGGGCGCACAGATCCACCCGGCGACAGCGATGTTCCTCAACCAGCGCCACATCGCGGTGTCACCCGAATCGATCAGCCAGCTGTTCAACCGCACCGTCGCCAAGACCGACCTTCCACGGATCCGGTTCCACGACCTGCGCCACACCCACGCGTCGCTGCTCGTCGCCGCCGGTGTCCCGATCAAGGTCGTCTCCGAACGACTCGGCCACGCCCACCCCGGGTTCACGATGCACACCTACCAACACCTGCTACCCGGCATGGGCGCCGCGGCCGCCGCCGCGTTCGCTGACCTCATCACCACCAGCCGGTAGACATCTACCGTCCCCAGCCTCGCAAACACGCAGGTCACAGGCCTACGCGGTCGAGCGTCGGTAGATGACACGGTAGACGCCCACCTCGACCAGACAACGACAAAGGCCCGGAAACCGCTGGTTTCCGGGCCTTCTGAGTGGTGGCGGGGGCAGGATTTGAACCTGCGACCTTCGGGTTATGAGCGTTGAGACAGATTCTCGTATCGGGCGCCTGACCTGCAAGAACGGGCGTTTGCCCAGCTCCGCGGCCGTTTCGAGCGGTGTCGGTGTTCCCCGCTGCAACCCGCCGTTCCCTCCTGTTTACGTCTGTCCCGTGAGTTTTCTGTGAGCTTTTCTCACGCCAACTGAACAGCGTCAGTCGACAGCACGAGATGCCGATCCAACGCTGTGGCCACTCGGGCGAGGGTATCGATCCGGTTCTTCGCGTCACCGCCCTCCTCCAGACGCGAGATCATCGATGCGTTGTTCCCATCCGCTCAGCCAGCTCCCGCTGACTCAACCCTGCCTCGGTCCGCAGGTCGTAGATGAGCTGTCCGAGGTCGAGATCGAATCGAGCAGCCGGTGACGCTGTTGGCTGTTCGCTTCGGCCATGCCGCAGTTCGCTCCACGAAGTGTGTCCGGGCAGTACGGCCATGGTCATGCCGGTTCGGGCTCGACTGTGTCGCCGATTCCGACCTCGACTTCGTCGTCGTTGTAGACCGCGGTGATCTTCAGTTTGCCGCCGGTCGCTTCGATGAACCGGGCCAACGTCGCAAGGTGCAGATTCTCTCGCCGTTCCAGACGCGACACCTCGCCTTGAGTCATGCCCAGCTCCTCGGTCAGCTGTGCCTGGGTGAGCCCACGCGCCTTACGGAGCGCCGCCAGGGTGTCAACCCTGCGTGCGAGAGCCGCCGTCTTGGCCTCAACCATGCCAGCGACATTGGGGTCGGCCAGAGCAGCGTCTCGAGTGGCCTTGACTCGGTCGGTTGCGGTTGCGAAGTCTTCGTCGGTGAAGTCTTCGTCGGCGTCGGGAACCATCGGTGGTTTCGTAGCAGTCATCGTGTCCTCCTGATTGTCGCCTTGTGGTCGGGGTGGGTCCGTTCCCAGTCGGTGACCATGCTTGCGTTGTCGATCTTGTTGACAACTGCGGGATACCAGTCGTTGCCCGAAGTCGTCTTGTCACCCACCAGCATCACGACCGCAACCTCGTCGCCCGTGGCCTGGTCGATGAACCAGACGTACGGGATCCGCAGGACCGGCGGCGAGTCGGCATACGGCGTGGCCGTCGTCGGCGGAGTTCGCCGCAAGGCGAAGGTGCGATAGCGAGAAGTGACAATGGGATGGCTGATTGCGTCGGGGTGATGATTGTCCTCCTCAACGTCGTGACCGAACTCTTCGAGCGCGTTAAGCAACGCTGTCACGTCGCCGAACAACTCGAGATGCGTATCGGAATCCGAAGCGAGCCCAGCCAGCTGTTCGTATTGACTCGCGAACATTGGGTGGAACTCGACCCGGACAGGCGACACTCTACAAACATAACGTCGACTACATTATGCTGTCAAGGTTATGTTGGGATCGGGAGGTGGGGTTCCGCCCGGCGCTGTGCCGCCCTTCGGCCTCGAACACGACCCGCGCCCGCAACTCCGCCGCCCCCGAACACCGCCCGGACGGTATGGGCGCCAATCAACCGCCCGACCCCAGCAGCGGCAGAAGTGCCGAACCCGGACGGGTCGGCCGGTGCCGGTGGCGTGAGCGATATGCGTGCCACGCGCGATGCGACCGGTCATGGCGGTCGGTGGCGATGGTTCGATGCGGCCTGTTTGCCCGGCGCCGGCCAATGTGCCGAGTCTTTGACGTCGATGCCGGCGTCGGGCACCGTCATCGGCGCTCGAGCGTCAAGCAGTGGCGTTTGCGGATTCCGAGCCACACGCCCTTGTCGCCGCTGCATTGGCTGCTGCGAGTAGGCGGGCCAGCCGCTTCCAACGCCAATGTCGGTAGCGGTAGAAGACGTGGGCGTAGCCGGCGACGACGGGGGTGAGCGGGCCGGCGTCGATCTCGATGGTGTCGGTGTAGCGGCACCGCTGATCGGCCAGGAACTCGACGTGCAGCGAGTGGTGCCAGCGCCGGAGCAGGCCGCCGTGTTCGTCAGATACGAGCGTCCGGGTTTCGTTGTCGATCGAGGCGACCGAGAGATGATGCTTGGAGAACGGCATGACGTTGAACAGAAACGTCCAGCCAACGATGGTCTGGCCAACCTTCCACGGGCCGTCGAGGCGCGATGCCGCAGGAAAGCGGAGCATGCCGTTGGCGATGTGGACGAACGCGTGGGGAGTCTGGATGCCAGACCAGACGACCTCGGCCGGGGCGTTGAACTCGGAGGTGACGACGATGGTTCGCATGAGTACACTATGTGAGTAATGCTCGTATGTGACAACTCGCATTCGTGGCGCAACGCCGAACCACGAAAACGCCCACGCCAGGAGCGGTCACGTCGCCTCGTCGCCAGCCTCCTCGACGAGGCCACTCGCCTTTTCTCCGAGCGCGGCTACCACGCGACCACCACGAATCACGTCGCCGAAGCCGCGGGAGTCTCGGTCGGATCGTTGTACCAGTACTTCCCGAACAAGGACGCCCTGGTCGTCGCCGTCGCCGAACGGCACCTCGACGAGGCCATGGCCGAGTTGGCCGAGCTCGTTCCGCTGCTGCGGGCCGAGGAGCCGGATCTCGCCGACCTCTGTCGGATCCTGGTCACCGCCGTTGCCGAGATGAACGACGACCCGCAGCTCGACGAGCTGCTGTGGCGGGCGCCCCGCACGGCTGCCCTCGATGCCCGCCTCGACGAGCTCCGGAAGATCATGGTCGACGAGATGGTGTGGCACCTACAGCGACTCGGCGACACCTCACCCCAGGTCGGCACGAGGGTCCGCATCCTCGTCTCGAGCGTCGAGGCGTGCGTGCACGACGGCCGACTCATCGCCGACGAGCACGCCACCGACGAACTCATTCGTATGTGTCACACCTACCTCGGGCCAGCCGCGGACTGACCGCACCGAGCGTGGTACGCGCCGAGTCGTCCCGGTATTGCTCAGGGCCGAGCGCCCCAGACCCATCCGGAATCCGGCAGACCGATCGGTCGAAGGGTGGAGGGTGAGAACTCTCCGGCACCCGATAATCCCGCCCGCAGCACTGTCGTGATCTTCGGGTTGGCGACCCGAAGAGCCGATGGGTGGCGATGTCCTACTTCGCGCAACGCAACCACCGCTTCTACATCGTCGACTACGCCGGCTATGACCCCCTCAGCGGCACCGAACGCCGCCGCTGGCACCCGGCTGGCACATCCCGCACTGAAGCCGTAGCGATCCGGGACCGGATCGATGCCGCCCGACCTCCTGCCACGTGCCCGGCGGCGACGAACAACAGGAGCCAGTGGCGCCAAGAGCGACGCTATGTACGGCGGTTAGCTCCGAGGCGAATGATGTGACGCTGGATAGCGATTCGCTGCCAACTCATTCATCGACAGATGGCGATTCATAGCCTCGATGCAACATCTGGTGACGAGAGACCGGTTCTCGCACTGAGGATGTGGCAGACGTCGTCGTCGCCGCAGTCGGCGGGGTCGAGGAGTTCGCTGCGGTTCAACAAGTGCTTGAGCTCGCCTTCGAGGGCTGCGAGTTGGCGTTGCCGTTCCCGCACGTCGGCCAGTTTCGCTTCGAGCAGCGCACCCACGTGGGTGCACGGCGCAGCCCCCTCGTTGCGGATGTCGATGATGCTGCCGATCTCAGCCAGGGTCAGCCCTGCCGCTTGGGCCGATCTGATGAAACTGCCGCGCTGGAGAGCGACTTCGTCGTAGAGCCGGTAACCGTTGGGCGCCCGCTCCGGCCGCGGCAGCAGGCCGCGCCGTTCGTAGAACCTGACTGTCTGGGTGGGGACCCCGAGTGCTTCCGCGAACTCGCCGATCAACATCCTCACACGATACTCCTTGACCTTGATCCGTGGTTCAAGGTTTATCGTCGAGACATGGACGTGACACTGGTCTACTTCGAGGACTGCCCGAACTGGCTCAAGGCCGATGCCCACCTACGCACCCTGGCGGCCGAACGGCCCGATCTCCACATCACACGCCGGATCGTCGACACCCCCGAGGCAGCGAAGGAGACCCGGTTCCGCGGATCACCCAGCATCCTCGTCGACGGCCACGACATCTTCGCCGACGCTGACGCACCAGTCGGGCTGTCGTGCCGCGTGTACCAAACGCCCGACGGCCCGGCCGGCTCGCCGACGATCGAACAACTGCGCGAAGTGTTGTCTCGTGGCTGAGAGAGAAAGCTCTGCGAGCCTTGTTGCTCTTGGCGCGGCCGGGCTCGGTGTCTGCTGCGGGACACCGCTGTCGGGCTCGGCCGCTCGCACCAGCGCAGCCGCGCGGTGCCTCGTGTGAGCGCTGACGGCCAAGAATCCAATCCTTCTCACCGAAGGACCCTGTCATGACCACTCCCTATGACCTCATCGTGATCGGGGCGGGCATGGCCGGCGTCGAGGCGGCCAACAAGTGCGCGGCTGCCGGCTGGCGGACCGCAATCGTCGACGAACTCCCCTACGGCGGCACCTGCGCCCTCCGGGGCTGTGACCCCAAGAAGATCCTGCGACGCGGCGCCGAGATCATCGACAGCGCCCGACTTATGCAAGGCAAGGGCATCGACAACAGCGGCCTGGCGATCAACTGGGCCGACCTCATGAAACACAAACGCGGCTTCACCGACCCCGTCCCCCAGAACATGGAACGTGGCCTCACCGGCAACGGCGTGGAGACCCTCTATGGCACCGCCACCTTCACCGGCACCAACACCGTCGACATCGACGGCGCTGTGCATAACTCGTCACACTTCATGATCGCCACCGGCGCCCGACCCAAACCACTGGGATTCCCCGGCGCCGACCAACTCATCGACAGCACCGACTTCTTGAACCTCGAGGAACTCCCCGCCCGCATCCTCTTCATCGGCGGCGGCTTCATCTCATTCGAGTTCGCCCACATCGCCGCCCGCGCCGGCAGCCGCCCCATCATCGTCGATCGCGGTGAGCGACCCCTCAAGGGATTCGACCCCGACCTTGTCGAACTCCTCATCACCCGTGGCGCCAAGGTCGGCATCGATGTCCAACGTGAGAGCGTCGTCACCGTGATCGAGCCTCAGCCGTCAGGGTAGCGAGTCACCGTCGAACGAGCCGGAGCCGAGACCACCATCGAGACCGACCTCGTTGTCCACGGCGCCGGACGGGTCCCTCAGCTGTCTCGCCTGGCCCTTGACGCGGCCGGCGTCGCCTACGGAGGAAACGGTGTGGACGTGGCCGGCCATCTCCAGAGCACTACCAACTCCGCCGTGTACGCAGCCGGCGATGCGGCCGACACTCCCGGCATGGCGCTCACGCCGGTCGCTGTGTTCGAAGGCAAGGTCGCCGCGTCAAACATGCTCAAGGGCACGACCACCGTGCCCGACTACGACGGCGTCCCCACCGCGGTATTCACCATCCCCGAACTCGCCCGCGTCGGCCTCCTCGAAGAAGATGCCCGAGCCCAAGGCATCGACCTCGACGTCCGCTACTCCGATACCAGCGGCTGGTACTCGAACTACCGCATCGGCGAAACCATCGCCGCGGTCAAGATCCTCGTGAACAAGACCACCAACACCATCGTCGGCGCCCACATGTTCGGACCCGAATACGGCGAACTCATCAACTTCTGCGCCCTCGCCATGAAACTCGACCTGACCACCCGCCAACTCAAATCCATGACCGCCGCCTACCCCACCGTCACCGCCGACCTCGGCTCAATGCTCTGACAGAACCATTTCTGCCACCGAGTTCATCGTGGCGCGTACATGATGACCGCGACTCCCAGCAGGCATGCGAAAGCGCCGATCAGGTCGAAGCGGTCGGGGCGAAAACCATCGACAGCCATACCCCACGCCAGCGAACCCGCGACGAAGATCCCGCCGTAGGCCGCCAGGATCCGTCCAAAGTTGTTCTCGGATTGGAAAGTGGCCACGAAGCCATACGCACCCAACGCAGCGATCCCTGCACCAATCCAGACGAGGCCGCGATCCTCGCGCACACCTTGCCACACCAACCAGGCACCCCCAATCTCGGCCAACGCCGCGAGCGCGAAGAGCGCCAACGATCGTCCAACCGTCACCGGCGCGTTCCTCGGACCGTCGCGTCCAAACTCGCCCTGAGAGTCAAGCGGCGTGCTCGATGATCGGGCACACGGACGCCTCGACGCCCCGGCGCAGTATCGAGCGAGCACAGTCGGTCTCGCAGTACTTGCAGCTCCTCGATCCGCTGGTCGATTTCCATGACCTTGGCGGCCACCATGGACTCGACCCGCCTGCACGGTCTCTCGCCGGTGTCAGACAACTGCAACACCCGACGAATGTCGGCGAAGGTCAGACCCAGCGACTTGGCCGACCTGATGAACCCCAGTCGCTCGACCGACTCACTCGTGGTGTGAGTGGCGGTGGTGAAGATCTGGGACGTGCGGATGGGTGTGCATCCGCGGCTGATGGGTGTGGCGTACCTGGGCTGGGTCGTCATGACAGTGGTCGTGGTGGTCGTCGTCGTGGCTGTGTTCATGTTCGTGCTCGACCTTCTCATGGGAATGCCCGTGTTCATGCGATGACTGAATGGACATCGCAACTCCTGAAGCGGCCAGCGCGACCGCGACCAGTTGCACCCAGGCCACCGCCTCGCCGAGAGCAACCCACGCAATGAACACACCGATGAACGGTGCGGTGGCGAAGATGACCTGCCCGCGGGCTGCGCCCAGGTCGCGGGCGCCTTTCACCCACAAGACGATCGATGCGCCGTAGCCGGCCGCGCCCACGGCCAGGGCCGCGACCACCGCACCGGCGCTGATTCCGGCTGTGTCATCGGCGAAGGCAAGACCGAGCATCAGGTTGGCAGCGCCTGCGATCGCTCCTTTCAGCAGCACGACGTGTTCGGGGCCGAGCTGATCGATCTTGGCGGTGACGCCATTGTCAAGACCCCAGGCGACGCACGCCGCAGCAATGAGCAGGGCCCCGACGCTCACTTCAGCGCCGGGTTCCCAAACCAGAATCATCCCGGCCCCCGTCACGAGAGCTGCGCCGGTAGCGACACGCCGCCCGAGATGCTCTCGAAAGATCGTGGCCGCCAACAACACCGTGGCGGCCAGCTCCAGGTTCAACAGGATCGACGCCGTGGCTGCCGATGTGCGTGCCAGCCCTGCGATCAGAAGTGCGGGCCCCACTGCGCCGCCAGCGATCACTGCTACAGACGCCGGCCGCCAATCACGCTGCACCGCCTGCCAGGTCGGGGGTCGGCGAACAACCGCCGGAAGGACCGCCAAACCAGCACCGAGGTACAACAGCCCGGCCAGCACCAAGGTCGGGACGTCTCCCGACAACTTCGATGCTGCTGGTGCCGATGCTCCGAACAACGCTGCGGCGAGCAGGCAGCGAGTCACACCGATCCGATTCACGACCGCATTCTCGCACCTCGCATCCTGCCTCTGTGGCCCTCGCCGGCCCGTCAGCTCGGGTGGGTCTGTCAGAAGTGTTGTACCGCGGGCGTGATCGGAGGAACCCCAATTGATCACGAAGTGGGCGCGGTGCGTCGGAACGGTTCGGCGAGTTGGTCTCTGAAGCCGTTCGGGTAGTGGGGTTGACCGGCGACGCCGAGATCGTCGGAGGTGAGCTCACCCGTCGAGCTGGCTGGCCGGTAGGTGCCCATGACGCGGTCCCACAAGAGGGTGAAGAGTCCGAAGTTGACGTCGCCCTCGCCGGGGTAGCGAAGGTGGTGGAGACGATGTCCGGCGTTGACGGCGAGCCATTCCCCGAGGGTCCCTGTTGCGTAGTCGATGTTGGCGTGCTGGACGAGGAGTTGAATGGCGACGCAGCCAGCGAGCGCCACCGCGACGGGTTGGGGGATGCCGACGAGCAGCAACGGTGCGATGCCGGCGGTCATCTCGATCGCTTGGTGAAGAGGATGTTTCATGAGGCCGTTCAACCCGTAGAACCGGCTGACGCTGTGGTGCACAGCGTGGAACCGCCAGAGCCATCCGATCCGGTGGCTGACGGCGTGGGCGAAGGTGATGCCCGCGTCGAGAACGAGCACGGCGGCGATGACCTGGATCACGAAGGGCAACTCGCGGGGCCACAAGTCGACGATGGTCACCCGAGTGGCCAAGAGCGGCAGCGCAATGACGCTCACGGCGTTGAGCGTCTCGTTGAGCGCGGCGTATGCGAGATCACGACCGGTGTCGCCTCGGTCGATGTTCCAGGCTCGATCGTAGGGTGCGATGCGTTCGGCGACGAACGTCCAGCTGAGCGCGACGGCGACGACAGCCACGACCACCAGGTCGCGTCCGGCGGCGCCCCACAGCACTGCGCCGTTCGCGCCGACGAGAAGCAACGGCAGATGAGCGTGGCGAACGAGGGTGACGAGCGGCGGATGGCCGGTGGCCGGAGTTGCATGCATGAAATGAGCATGAGTCGCGGCTGCCAGATTGTCTTGTACGCAGATGCCGCGGCCTACGAGGGCGGCTCAAAGCGCGACGAGGCCAGCAGGTCAGACGGGGCCATTCCGAAGTGGTCGCGGAAGGTGTGCGTGAGGTGAGCACTGTCGGTGAAGCCCGCTTCGTGCGCGGCGGTGGTCAGTGACGCGCCGGTGCTGAGAGCCTCGATGGCATGCAGCATCCGCACCCATCGCCGGTACCTGCGCATCGGGATGCCGACCTCGCGTGCGAACCGCTGCGAGAACCGGCTGGGCGACAGTCCGCTGCGGGCGGCGAACTCGACGACCGAACCCGCGCCCGGGGCGTCGGCCAGCTCCGCGAGCGCGGCTGCGACACCGCTACTCACAACGGCGGCGCCGCCTGGGGCGGGGTTCGGCGCGTCATCGACGAGGGCGAGGACACCAGAGACGATCGCTTCACTGCGCTTGGACCCAGACGGCACCGGCAGATCGAGGCTGATGGGTGAGCCTTCACAACGGGCGCCGAGCTGGCGGCCCGCCGTGCTGTCGGCATCGACGAACACCATCGTTGCGAAGCCCGATGAGCTGATCTCGTGGGCGAGATCGGACGGAACGACGACGGTCGAGGCGGCGATCTCATCTCCGGCGCCGTGGCGGACAGTTACCGAGGCGTTCGAAGAGATGATCTGCACTGCGTGATGGGCGTGGCGTCGAGTCGGCCCGTACACGCCGCGATACAGCAGCCACCACGACCCCATGGAGACGACACCGCCCCACCCGGCGCCCTCCTCAGACATTGCGCACCGTGCGCGTGATCGACGTTACGCTGCGCCGCATATATTCAACGGTAGCAGCCGTTATCATCGCTCTATGCCGATACTTAACTCAGACGGCGAAACCGCGACGCCACCATTGGCTGACGCCGATCTCGAAAGCCCCGCTGACGCACACCTGGCCGCCAAGCTGTTTCGGGGATTCGCCGATCCGATGCGGCTGGCGATCCTGAACCAGCTCGACGACGGCGAACTGCGCGTTACCGACCTGGTCCAGCGGTTGGACGGATCCCAAGGCAATATTTCGGGGCACTTGCAGTGTCTGAAAGGATGCGGGTTGGTAGCCGATCGGCCCGAGGGCCGTCAGGTCTTCTACCGCATCGCCCGACCCGAGGTCGTCGCCGTGTTGCGCGCCGGCTCAGAGCTGTTGGCGTGCTCGGGTGTGCAGATCTCGTTGTGCCCGAACTACCGGAACCGACGATGAACGGCACCGACGCCGGGCCAGTCGTCGATGTCGACGACGACCACGACGATGACGACGGCGCCGAGCGTTTGTGGGAGAGCCGAGAGGTGCGCTGGTCGGCACTGGCCGGGCTGCTGCTCCTCATCGGCTTCGTCGCAGGCCGCTTCGACGCGTCGACCGCGGTAGTCACCGGGCTGTATGTCGCGGCGACGGTGGCTGGGTTGCGGTTCTTCGCGCTCGAGGCACTCGAGGACCTGATCCGCGAACGCTCGATTGGCATCGAGTTGTTGATGACCGTCGGCACCCTCGCCGCGGGTGGGCTCGGCGAGTGGGGCGAGGCCGCCACGTTGGCGTTCCTATACTCGATTTCCGAAGCGCTCGAAGAGTTCACCGAGGACCGCACCCGCAACGCCATCAAGGCGCTGATGGACCTCGCCCCCAAACAGGTCACCCGGCTGCGCGACGGCACAGAGGAACAGATCGACGTCGCCGACCTCATCGTGGGCGACCGGTTCCTGGTCCGCCCCGGCGAAGGGATCGGCACCGACGGCACCATCATCGAGGGCCGCTCCGCACTCAACGAAGCCGCCATCACTGGCGAATCGGTCCCAGTCGACAAACAGACCGGCGACAAGGTATTCGCCGGAACGCTGAACACCACCGGCGCGCTCGTCGTGGACGCCACCGCCACATCGGCGGACAACACCCTGGCCAAGATCGTGGACCTGGTCAGCGAAGCGCAGGAAGCCAAGGGCCGCGGCGAGCAGTTCATGACCCGCTTCGCCCGGATCTACTCCCCCTCGGTGCTTCTCGTCGGAGTCCTGGTGGCGGTCGGCGGAGGGGCGTTCACCGCGGACTGGTCCGAGTGGGTCGCTCGGGCCGCGACGGTGATCGTCGCCGCCGCACCGTGCGCGCTGGTCATCTCGATCCCGGTCACCTACGTCGCCGCCATCGGCAACGCCAGCCGCAAAGGCATCCTCATCAAGGGAGGCATCTACCTCGAAGAACTGGCCCGGCTCACCGTGTTGGCCTTGGACAAGACCGGGACCCTCACCCAAGGCCAACCCCGCGTCGTGGAGATCGTGGCCGCCGCAGGCGAGACCGACGAGTCGGTGCTCGCCGCCGCCGCGGTGGTGGAGCAACGGTCCGAGCATCCCCTTGCCATGGCCGTGATGATCCGAGCGCGTGAGCTCGGCCTCGCCACCCCGTCGGCTGGCGACAGCTTCGAAGCGCTGATCGGTGCCGGCGCCCAAGCCTCCGCTGACGGGCGCCGCTACCTTGTGGGTTCACCGACCCTGATGCAGGACCGAGGCCTCGCGCTCAACGGGCTACAAGAACGGGTTCAGGAGCTCGAGACCGCCGGCCAGACCGCCATCGTCGTCGCCGTAGACGACCGGGTGGTAGGTGTGATCGGGATCGCCGATGTGGTCCGACCCCAAGCCCGCGACGCCTTGCGAGATCTCCACAGCGAAGGCGTGGAACGCATCGTGATGCTCACCGGCGACAACGCCCGCACCGCTGCCGCAGTGGCCAACCAGGTCGGCATCGACGAAGTGCAAGCCCATCTGAAACCAGACGACAAGTCGCGCATCGTCGCCGAACTCGCCCGTCATGGGCACGTCGGCATGGTCGGTGACGGCGTGAACGACGCCCCCGCGCTCGCCGCCGCGTCAGTCGGCATCGCGATGGGCACCGCCGGCAGCGACGTCGCCCTCGAGACCGCCGACGTCGCGCTCATGGCCGACGACCTGTCCAAACTCACCGAAGCCCTCCGGATCGGACGGCGCACCCGCCGCGTCGTCGCCCAAAACATCGCGCTCAGCCTCGTCATCCTCGCCATCCTCGTCCCCGGAGCCCTCGCCGGCGTGTTCACGCTGCCAATCGCTGTGCTCGCCCACGAACTCTCCGAGCTCGCCGTGATCGCCAACGGCCTCCGCCTCACCCGAAAATGACCCACCCAACTCTCGATCCCACCGCACGGCGCCATAAGCGCACAGCTCTGATCCTCACCGCCACAGTGGTGTTCGGTCTCGACATCGGCACCAAGGTTGCGGCCAGCATCGTTCTCGCCGACAGTGACATCGATCTGCCAGGCCCTCTCGACCTCCGTCTCTCTCACAACTCCGGCGTCGCATTCGGGTTGGGCAACACCGCGCCGGCATGGCTGATCCTCACCCTCACCGGAGTCTTCGCCATCGCCATCGGCATCGCGGCCTGGCGCGGCCATTTCCCCAGCACCATCGCCGCCGGTGTTGTGATCGGCGGAGCGCTCGCCAACGTGGCCGACCGCTCCGAAGCCGGCACCGTCGTCGACATGCTCCACACCGGCTGGTGGCCCACCTTCAACGTCGCCGACATCGCAATCGTCTGCGGAGCCCTCGCGCTCGCCATCACCGACTGGCGCGCCGCACCACACGAAGCAGCGGACACCCCATGACAGACAGCTGCGACCAGCGCTACCACGAGCTTCCACCCGGCGAACCATTCGATCCGAGTGCCGAGCGCACTGACCCGGCCCGGATTCCGCTGTCACCCGCGCCGCTCCTGCAGCAACGTTCTGGCACCGAATCCAACCGCGAACGTAACGGCGAACAACACCCCAAACGCCGACACCGCCATCACGACTGTCTCATGTGATCGTGGCCCTCGACGCTCAGCGCGGCCGTGGTCAATCAGTCAACGCGTGCGCCCTTCCGATGCGAACTCGTATCGACCCAGGGAGCCAAAGATGGCTGTCTCGGCCCTGGTCGAAATCCCCACCGGGTTCGCAGGGAGCACAGGGCGCGAGAGACGCCAAGGAAGTCGTGATCGATGCCGTCGAGTTGGGCCAGACGCATCCGGATGAGTTGTTCTTCGGCGGCGCAGTCCATGCCCTCGACGCGG